>DATCYI010000059.1:0-5261 GCA_036570385.1 Acidimicrobiales bacterium
AGACCCCGCGCCGCGCCACCAAGCCGACCAAGGGCAGCGTCAAGCGCCGCCTCGAGTCGAAGAAGCGCCAATCGCAGCGCAAGGCCCAGCGCCGCCGCCCCAACCTCGACTGACGTAGATCTCGTGGTTCAGCCGTCGCGGTTCTCGTGCGAGCGGCGCTCGGCGAGCCTTGCGGCGTACGCGGCGGCCTCGGTGCGGCGGCTCATGCCCAGCTTGGCGAACATGTTCGACACGTAGTTCTTCACGGTCTTCTCGGCGAGGAACATCCGCTCGCCGATCTGGCGGTTGGTGAGGCCCTCGGCGATGTGGCCGAGGATCTTGCGCTCCTGGTCGGTGAGCGCGGCCAGCTCGTCGTCGTCGTCCTTGTGGCGCAGGCGCTCGAGCACCCGGGTGGTGACGGAGGGGTCGAGCAGCGACTCGCCGGCGGCGACGCGGCGGATCCCGTCGACCAGGTCGTTGCCCCGCACCTGCTTGAGCACGTAGCCGGCCGCTCCCGCCATGATCGCCGCGTAGACGGCGTCGTCGTCGGCGAAGGACGTCAGCATGATGCAGGCGATCTCGGGGTGCTTGGAGCGGATCTCCCGGCACACCTCGACGCCGTCGCCGTCGGGCAGGCGCACGTCGAGCACAGCCACGTTCGGCGTGGTGGCGGGGATGCGACCGTACGCCTCCTCCGCGGTGCCGGCCTCGCCGACCACCACCATGTCTCCCTCGGCCTCGAGGAGCTCCCGGAGGCCACGGCGGACGACCTCGTGGTCGTCGAGCAGGAACACGCGCGTAGTCACCCGGCCAGTCTGCCTCGCCGGGCCCGCTGGTGCGCCCCAGCTACGGCTGCGCCTTCGTCGTGCGTCCTTGCCAGCGACGCCGACGGCTCGCCGATCCACCGACGCCATCTCGGCGACGCACCACTAGCGTCAGGCTCGTGCCCCCGCCGCCCGCCGACCCCCAGCGGCTCCGCAAGCTCCTAGATGCGGTGCTGGCCGTGGGATCCGACCTCGACCTCCCGGCCATGCTGCGCCGCCTCGTGCAGGCGGCCGCCGACCTCGTCGACGCCCGCTACGCGGCCCTCGGCGTGCTCGACGACACCCGCACCCGCCTCGCCCAGTTCATAACCGTCGGCATCGACGAGGAGGGCCATCGCACCATCGGGAACCTGCCGGAGGGCCACGGCATCCTGGGCCTGCTGATCGTCGACGCCCAGCCCCTGCGCCTGCCCGACCTGCGCAAGCACCCCGACAGCTACGGCTTCCCCGCCGGCCACCCGCCGATGCAGTCGTTCCTCGGGGTGCCGATCCGGCTGAGGGACAACGTGTTCGGCAACCTCTACCTCACCGACAAGACGACCGCCGAGCAGTTCACCGACACCGACGAGGAGCTCATCGTGGCCCTCGCCGGCGCCGCCGGCGTGGCCATCGAGAACGCCCGGCTGCACACCAAGGTCCAGGAGCTGGCCATGGCCGAGGACCGTGAGCGCATCGCCCGCGACCTCCACGACACGGTGATCCAGCGCCTCTTCGCCACCGGGATGTCGCTGCAGGGGACCGTGCGGCTGGTGCGCAGCGATCCCGAGGCGGCGGTGGGGCGCATCGAGGGAGCGGTCGACGACCTCGACCTCACCGTGAAGCACATCCGCACCGCCATCTTCGGCCTGGAGCGGACCCGCCCGACGGTCGTCGACGGCGTCCGGGCCCAGGTCCTGTCGCTCATCCGCGAGGCGGCCGGACCGCTCGGCTTCGAGCCCCGCGTGCTGCTCGACGGTCCCCTCGACACGTCAGTCGAGGACGACGTCGCCGTGGAGATGCTGGCGACCCTTCGTGAGGCGCTGAGCAACGTGGCCCGCCACGCCCGGGCCTCGAGGGTCGACGTCGAGGTCGTGATCGACGCCGACGTCTGCCTCCGGGTGATCGACGACGGCGTCGGGCCACCGGGCGTCGACGACCCACGTGGCAAGGGGCTGAGCAACATGCAGTCGCGGGCCGAGGCCCTCGGGGGGTCGTTCGCGCTCCACCCCGGGCCCGGGGCCGGAACGGTCGTCGAGTGGCGGGTGCCCAAGCGCTGAGCGCCACCGAGCGACCTACAGTTGAGGCCGGTTCGTGCCGAAGGTCACCTCGTCGATCCATGCACATTGGTCGGCTTGTCGCAGCACGTCTCCATCCTGGTGGAGGCTGACTCGAGGCGGAGACGGGCCCCAATCGGGCGTCGGACAGGAAGGAGGCGGCACCGATGGCATCGCGCAGTGAAGCGAGCACCGCCGGCGTGCCCGCCCGCGGCTGGTTGGCCGCGACCTCCGTCCTGTCGATCGGCCTCGGGTTCGCGGCGATCGTGGCGCTGGTCGGGGGCTCCGACGAGCCCGGTCCCTGGCTGCTGGCCGGCGCGGCCATCGGCGCTTGCACGACCATCCTGCTGGTCCGCTCGCGGCTCGAGCTGGAGCCCGAGCCGCGCGACTTCGCGCGCGAAGACGTCGTGCTCGAGCTCACCAGGGCCCTGGGCTCGGCGGTCGACGCGTCGGCCGTCCGCCGTCTCGTCCTCGACGCCGTCACCGATGTCGTAGGCGACGAGCTGCGCTACACGGCGTGGGTGGCCATCAACGCCCGAGGCGTCATGTACCCCCTCGAGATGGTCGGTCCCACGGGACGTCTCGACCGCGCCAACCTCGGCATCGAAGGGGCGCTGCAGGGCCTGGCCCCGGTCGGGGCGCCTCGGCGCACGGTCGACAGCGCCGGTCACCCCACCATCGTGGTCGGGGTTCCGTGCCGCACCGGAGAGCCTGCCGCTGTCGCGGTGGTGACCTTGGGTCCGGCCGACGTCGAGCTCGACGCCACCCTCGACATGCTCGGCTCCCAGGCCGCCCTCGCCCTCGACGCCCTCGCACAGGCGGAGGCGCTGCACGAGAAGCGCAGCGAGGCTCGCTTCCAGCAGCTGGTGCGCCACAGCAGCGACGCCGTGATCATCGCCGGCCGCGACGGCCGCATCCGCTACCAGTCGCCGTCGGTCGTGAGGGTGCTCGGCTACCTCACCGTCGACCTCGACGGCACGAGCTTCGATCGGCTCGTCCACCCCGACGACGTGGAGCACGTCTCGGGCTTCATGGACCAGCTCGTCCACGGTGCCCCGGAGTCGGTCCGCACGCTCGACGTGCAGCTGATCCGGGCCGACGAGTCGGTGATCCACGCGGAGGTGGTCGGCAGCAACCTGCTCGAGACCCCCGACGTGCGGGGCATCGTGCTCACCATCCGTGACGTCTCGGGGCGTCGGGCCCTCGAGGACCAGCTCCGCCACCAGGCCTTCCACGACGCCCTCACCGGCCTGTCCAACCGTGCTCTGTTCATCGACCGGGTGGAGCACGCACTGGCCCGCATCCGCCGCAGCGACGTGCCCACCCCGGCGGTGGCGTTCATCGACCTCGACGACTTCAAGCTCGTGAACGACAGCCTCGGCCACGGTGCTGGCGACGAGCTCCTGTGCGTGGTGGCCGACCGGCTGCGCACGTGCCTGCGCTCCGGTGACACCCCCGCCCGCCTCGGCGGCGACGAGTTCGCCGTGCTCCTCGAGGACGCACCAGACATGGCATCGGTGCTCGAGGTGGGGGAGCGGATCCTCGACGCTCTCCACGAGCCGGTGATGATCGATGGGCGCTCCGTCTACGCCCGCGCCAGCGTCGGCATCGCCACCCGCCGCCACGCCAACATGACGCCCGACGAGCTGCTCCGCAACGCCGACCTCGCCATGTACGCGGCGAAGGCCAACGGCAAGGGCTGCATCGAGATGTTCGAGCCCTCGATGCACCTCAAGGCCGTCGACCGGTTGAGCATCCGCGGTGAGCTGGAGCGGTCGGTCGACCGCGGCGAGATCGCTGTCGTCTACCAGCCGATCGTGCAGCTCGGCTCTCGCAAGCTCGTGGGCTTCGAGGCCCTCGCCCGCTGGCGGCACCCCGAGCGAGGCGCCATCTCACCGGTCGAGTTCATCCCCATCGCCGAGGACACCGGCATCATCGTGCCGCTGGGCAAGCACGTCCTCAACCAGGCCTGCGGGCAGCTGGCCACGTGGCAGGCTGCGTACCCCCAGGAGCGGTGGCGCATGAGCGTCAACCTCTCGACCCGCCAGGTCCTGCACCCCAAGCTCCTCGAGACCGTCGACGAGGCCCTCACCAGCTCGGGCCTCGACCCCTCCACGCTGATGCTGGAGCTCACGGAGTCGGTGCTGCTCACCGACAGCGAGCAGGTGCTGCGGCGCCTCCACCGCCTGAAGGACCTGGGGGTCCAGATCGCCATCGACGACTTCGGCACCGGGTACTCCTCGCTCAGCTACCTGCAGCGGGTCCCGTTCGACGTGCTGAAGATCGACCGGGCCTTCATCGCGGCGCTGCGGCAGGACCGGCCCTCGGCGACGCTGGTCCGCACCATCCTCGACCTCGGGCGCACCTTGGGCCGCTCGGCCATCGCCGAGGGCGTGGAGGAGCAGATCGAGCTCGACGGGCTGCTCGAGCTGGGCTGCGAGCTCGGGCAGGGCAACCTCTTCGGCATGCCCGCCGAGTCGGCGGTCATCGACGAGATGCTCGCCGAGCGCGCCGCCGCCACCGCCTCAGCCTGACGGGTCAGCTGTACGAGCGACGGCGGCCGTGAAGGCCTGGGCCGCCAGCGCGTCCAGCTCCTCGCGGGGCAGGTCGAGCCCGAGCACGGCGACGAGCTGGCCGACCGAGCCCGTCCGGAACACGGCCACGTCGATGGTGAGGCTCCCCGACCCGGCCGACACGCCGTAGCGGCCGGTGGACTGCTCGACCCCCTCCAGCGGCGCCGCGACCGCCGGAGCGAGCGGCTCGTAGGCGAAGGCGAGGCCGGTGGCGTCGGGCACGTCGCTGCATCGCTCGAGGATCCCGTCGGCCGCGGCCACGAAGTCGGCCGCACCCGTGCCCTCGAAGTCGAAGACGACCTGGAGCACCGAGGCGCCCGGCGGGGTCCGGGCGAAGGCGCGCACCGCCCGGGCCGACGCCTGCAGGCCAGCGGTGGCGTCCTCGCCGGCGCAGAAGGACGTGATCGTCTCGTCGACGCCTTCGCTGGACTCCTCGAAGCCGGCCGGGAGATCGGTCGCTCCGAGCAGGAGCGAGTCGAGGGTGCCGTCGTCACCGCGCACCGTCGTGGCCGTCGGCGCGCTCGTGCTCGAGGTGCTGCTGGGGCTGACGGAGGTGCCGGTGCTCCCCTCGCCCGGCGTGCCGTCGTCGCTGCACGCGGCCGGCGCGAGCAGCACGGCGGCGGCGAGGACCG
>DATCYI010000060.1:0-3898 GCA_036570385.1 Acidimicrobiales bacterium
TCTGCCACGCTTTGCGCAGCGTGCGCCCCGCCGGCCGCAGTGCCCGCAGCGCTTCGTAGATGTCGCCGTCGACGTCGATGTCCTCGGCGACGAACGCTCGGGCGATGCCGAGCTCGCCAGGGGCCCAGAGGACTCTTCGCAGCGCGTCGGGTGAGCGGAGGCGGATCGTGGCGGGCGCGTCCTTCGGCCCCCATTCTGACCCGTCCCAGAGGTCGAACCGTACGGGGGCGGGCCCGATCAGAGCGGTGAGGACCGGGTCCAGAGCGCCGGCAGCGCTGTGGTGGTCTCGGCGGCTCGACGCCGTCACGAGACGTACGAGAGGACGGTCATCATGCCGGCCTCTGCGTGGTAGATGTTGTGGCAGTGGAGGGCCCAGAGCCCCGGGTTGTCCGCTTCGAAGTCGGCCTCGATCGTCTCCCCGGGTCGAACGATGACGGTGTCCTTCCTCGGTCCGGGATCGGAGGTGCCCAGCACCTGGAAGGTGTGGCCGTGCAGGTGCATCGGGTGGAACATCGGTGAGCGGTTCTCGAACCGCAGGCGCACCCGCTCACCTTCCCGCAGCTGCAAGCCGTCCTCGTCGACCCGAGCGGGCTCGAACGGGCGCCCGTTGATCGTCCACCGGTAGTCCTGCATCGTCCCGTCGAGTCGGAGCTGCAGGTTCCGGTCAGGTGCGCGGGACGGCAACGAGACCGCTTCCGTGGCTCGTAGGTCCGCCGCCGTGAGCAGCTTCCCGTCCAGCTCCGCCGGGCTGACGTCGGCAGGGGGCGCAGCACCAGACCCCGCCCGGATGAGCGCCAGAGCACCGGACGCTGCACCCTCTGGCACGGCGACCACGGGGACGACGCCGTCGCTCTCCACGGTGACGACGACGTCGTAGCGCTCACCCATCCCGATGAGTAGGGCGTCCCCGGCCAGGGGCTCGACCGGAAAGCCATCGGTGTGCGTCACCGTGAACCGGTGACCGCCCACCGCGAGCCGGAAGGGGCGATCCGACGCGGCGTTGACGATGCGGAGCCGCAGACGCTCACCCCGTCGAGCCTCCACGGTGAACGGGTCCGATGGCGGCCTCCCGTTGACGAGGTAGGACCGGTACTCGACATCGCCCACGTCCATGCCCAGCCCACCCGATCCGGGATCCGAATCTCCGCCCATGTCCATGCCGGAGTGGTCCATCTCCGAACCCGATCCCATGTCCATGCCTGGCATGCCGCCCGCCCGAAGGTCGGACAAGATGCGCTCGGGGTCCTCGCCATCCAGCCAGTCGTCGAGGACCAGGACGACCTCTCGGTCGTAAGCGCCGGGCTCATCGGGGTCCTCGACGATGAGCGGTGCGTACAGCCCGCGATCGAGCTGCGCTCCCACGTGTGGATGGAAGAAGTACGTGCCCGCGTCGGGCACCGTGAACTCGTAGCCGAAGGTGGCGCCCGGCTCGATCTGTGGTTGCGTGAGCCCGGGGACCCCGTCCATGTCGTTGCGGAGGGCGATGCCGTGCCAGTGGACCGTGGTCGGTTCGGGGAGCGCGTTCTTCACCGTGGCGCGCAGCACGCTCCCTGCTCGGAGCCGGATCTCCGCTCCGGGCACGGCCTGCCCGTACGCCCAGGTCCGGCCGTGCGCACCCCCCAGCCCGGTCAGCAGGGGCGCCGCTTCGAGGGCGACCTCGGTCACGGATGCGGAGCGTCCTCGACGCCGTTGCTCGACCGCGGCGACGCGTGGAGAGGTCGGCCCCACCACCACCGCGACCGCCGAACCACCCTGTCTGCCGAGCAGCAGCGCGCTGCCGCCAGCCGCGGTGGCCGTGGCTCCGGCGGCGAGCAGGAAGCGGCGGCGGGTGAGGGTTCGTACCTGCATGTCTCAAGTCCTCCTGTGATGACGTGGCGAGACGCCGCCCGATGCTCGATCCGGTGCTGCAATGGGACCGCGCAGGGTCCGGCCCGCCATCCGGGCGGAGGACGGATCCACCTGCGGTGGATCACGGACCTCCCGCCCTCTTGACATATACCCCAGGGGGGTATTACCGTCCGGTCCGTCCACCGACCCGGAGAGCTCCCCGTGACCACCGCCGACGCATCGAATCCGCGATCGCTGCTGACGACCCCAGAGCGATTGGCCTCGGTGGCCTTCGGGCTCTGGATGGTCGTAGGGCTCTTCCTCGACGGATGGGCGCACGACAACGCGAAGCCTGAGTCGTTCTTCACTCCCTGGCACGGGGTGCTCTACAGCGGGTTCGCGGCCTCGGCGGCTGCCGCTGTCCTCGTTGCGATGAGGGCCCGCAGCGGCGTGCGGCCCTGGCGGGCCGACCTGCCCGTCGGGCACGGGCTCACCCTCGTGGCGCTCGGGGTCTTCGCCGCGGGGGCGGTTGGCGACCTCGTGTGGCACGAGACGCTCGGCATCGAGGTCGGCGTCGAGGCGCTCCTCTCCCCCACCCACCTGCTGCTCCTCGCCGGTGGCCTCGCGGCGCTGAGCGCGCCAGTGCGAGCGGCCTGGTGGAGCGACCCGTTCGCCCCGTCGCTCCGGTCCTTCGCGCCGACCGTGCTGGCACTGGCCCTCCTCACCTCGCTGGCCGGCTTCTTCCTCCTGTACCTCTCGCCTTTTGTCAACGACGCTGCCGGGGCCGCGTTCACGCGATCCCCGGGGGTGGTGCACGACCACCCGAGCACCGACGTCGGGGAGCTCCAGCAGCTCCTCGGGATCGGGTCGATCCTGATGACCACGGTCCTGTTCGCAGTTCCGCTTCACCTGGTGCTGCGCCGGTGGGCGCCGCCTCCCGGGACCTTCGTGCTCTTCTTCGGCGTCGTGACGGTGCTCTTCGTCGGCTTGGCCGAGTTCAGCCAGCCGTCGCTCGTGTTCGCCGGTCTGGGGGCGGGACTCGCGGGTGACGCGGTCGCACGTGGCGGCCGGGGTCCGGCGTCGGCGTCGGTGGCGACGTCCGTCGCTGTGCTGTGGCTCACCTACTTCGGCCTGTACGAGCTGGCCGAAGGGGGCGTCGCCTGGACCGCTGAGCTGTGGGCGGGCACCACGATCCTCACCACCATGGTGGCCGGGGCGCTCGGCCTGCTGACCGCCCACCTGCCGTCGTACGGCTCGGAGTCGCTTCGCGCCTAGGTGGTTCCAGCCCCGGTGAGCGTGTGGCCCCGCAGCGGCTGTTCCGATGGCCTGACGGCGGGCGTCGAGCATCCCAGCTGCACCTAGCCTGCCGCCCACGCGGACGAGATGGTGGGCCGGCCGGCGGCCCGCCAGGCGGCGAGGCCGCCCTTCAGGTGGGACACCTCCAGGTACCCCTGGTCGAGGAGGGCCTGACCCGCCTGCGCCGACATGCGGCCCGTCTCGCAGTACAGCAGGAGGGTGGTGGCGCGGTCCTTTGGGATCGAGTCGCTGTCCTCGATGTCGTCGTAGGGCACCACGACATCCGTCCCCTCGATGGATTCCCCTACGGGGACGTGCACGTTGATCGTGACGGACTCGGGATCACCCATCCGATCCGCGAACTCCTCCACGCTCAGCTCTCGGAGCTCCGTCTGGGCGTGGTCCATGCCGTCCATGTCCGCCCCCACGACCGGATCCGCTTCGTGGTCCATCCCGGGCATCCCCAGCGCGAAGTAGGCAGCGATCAGTGCAGCCAGCCCGGCGAGCGCCACCACGACGATGCGCCCAGAGCGGTCGGCATCGGAACTCGTATCGTCCATCGGCTAGATGCTACGACACCCTGTCGTACGTCGTGGAGTCGCGGCCACTGACTCCCCTGGCGAGGACCTGGCGGATCGCGGTGGCGGCCAGACGGCACGTGGTGTCAGGAGTCGCGCGGCGCCGACGGGCCCACCTGGGTCCATCGGCGCTCGTCTGGCGGGACCAGATCGATCAGGCGCTTGGCGCGCAGTCGGAGCCACAGCGCGTAGGCGCC
>DATCYI010000061.1:0-11434 GCA_036570385.1 Acidimicrobiales bacterium
CCGTCGGCTCCGTAGGAACGGCGAGCATCGGCCACGACCGGCGCCTCAGAGGTCGGTCTTCG
This sequence comes from Acidimicrobiales bacterium, assembly GCA_036570385.1. Taxonomy (GTDB): domain Bacteria; phylum Actinomycetota; class Acidimicrobiia; order Acidimicrobiales; family VFJN01; genus VFJN01. The sequence continues at coordinate 63 of DATCYI010000061.1, forward strand.
GGAGCTCTTCGATGTTGACGTCTTTGAACGTCACGATCGACACGGACGCCACGAAGCGCGTGGTGCGGTACATGTCCCAAACCCAGGCGTCGCGCATCTTGAGCTCGACGTACGTGCGGCCGTCCTCGTTGTGGACCACCCGCTCGACGTCGTTGGCCAGGTAGAAGCGACGCTCGGTCTCCACGACGTAGGAGAACATCGGAGCGACGTCCTTGTACTCCTTGTAGAGCTGGAGCTCGATCTCGGCCTCGTATCGCTCCAGGTCCTCAGTCGACATGGCCGCGAGGGTACCGCCGTCATGTGACGACGGAAGCGCTGCTTGGGCGCCCGCCTCGCACGGGGCGCTCGGGACCGGCCCGTCAGACGCCGGCCAGGGTCCGGGGCTCCACCGCGGGCATGTGGGTGGCCGGCACGGCGCCCGAGCTGTCGTCGCCGGTCACGGTGGAGGCGGCGACGCCCTCGATGCTCGCCGCCATCGCGGTCGACTCGTGGGCCAGCTCGGCGATGTGGCTGGCGATCGCACCCGTGGCCTCGGCCTGGCCGGCCACCTCGGAGTCGATCTGCTCCTGTGTGGCCCGCATCCGCTCGAGGATCTCGGCGATGCGACCGATGGCGTCGACCGAGCCGTGCGTATCGGACTGGATCTGGTCGACCAGCTGGCGGATCCCCTCGGTGGCCGCGGTGGTCTCCTTGGCGAGGTCCTTCACCTCGTCGGCGACGACGGCGAAGCCCCGGCCGGCCGAACCGGCACGTGCCGCCTCGATCGCCGCGTTCAGGGCCAACAGGTTGGTCTGCTCGGCGATGCCGGTGATCACCGAGACGACCTCGCCGATCCTGGCGCTGCTCTCGCCCAGCCGGGCGACGGTCTCGTTGGTGGCCGCGGCGATGCCGGAGGCCTCACCGGCGACGGCGGTGGCGCCCTGCACGCTGCCGGAGATGGAGCGGATGCTCGTGTCGAGGTCGGTCAGAGCGCCGCTCATCCGCTCGATGCCCTCACGCACGTGGCTCGAGGAGCCGGCCAGGTCGGCGGCGTGGCGGCGCAGCTCGACGTCGGCGGCCTGGCGCGCCGCGACCTGCTGGGCGAACTGCTCGGCCACGGTGCGGGCCTCCTGCTCGGCCGCTACGCGGGCCTCGAGCGCCTCGCGCCGGGCGGCCTCGTCCTGGGCTCGCTGAGCCTCTGCGACGTGGCGGGCCCGCTCGGCGTAGCGCCATCCCAGCACCTGGACCAGCACGCCGCCGACGACGAAGCCGGCGTGGATCCCGGCCCAGAGGAGCGGCTTGTTCTGCGCGTAGCTGGTGGAGAAGACCGACTCGGGCGCCAGCAGCGTGACCACCGAGTGGTGGAGCACCACGTAGACGACCGAGGCCACGAACGGTCGCACGTCCTGGTACAGCGCCACCAGCGGGAGGATCACGAAGAAGTGGAAGTGGGCCTCGGTGAGGCCGCCGGTGAGGTGGATCAGCGTCGCCGAGCACGTCAGCAGCCCCAACCCGGCGAAGGTGGCGGCCCACGCCCGAGACACGGCGAGGCGCGCCATCACACCGAAGGCCACGACCAGAGCGAGGTCGGCGGCCACGTGGCGCGAGTCGTACCCGTTGACCAGGCCGATCACGGCCAGCACGGGCACGTGCAGCCACATGATCGCCGTGATGAGCCGATGCCGCGCCGTCCACACCGAGGGCGGCATCGAGCTGCCGTCGGGCAGCCAGGCCCGCCATCCGGTGCGCGCCGCGTCGATCGTTGTGTCCATGACGGCCTGTTCGGCAGATGACCTCCGGACTTGATGGATCCGGCCCCTCGAGCGGCGAGAGGCTCGCGAGCGGTCAGAGGAACGCGGTGCGGCCGGGCGGCCAGATCCTCGCGATGGCGCGACCGACCAGCGAGTCGACGGGGATGGCGCCCATGTCGTCGAAGCGGCTGTCGTGGGAGTTCGAGCGGTTGTCGCCGAGGACGAAGACGTGACCCGCGGGGATGGTCACGGGCCCGAAGTCAGCGGTCGTGACGGTGTCGGGCAGGTAGGGCTCGACCAGGCGGCGGCCGTCGATCACCACCGTTCCGTCGCGGGCCGAGATCGTCTCGCCCGGCAGCCCGATGACCCGCTTGATCAGGTCGTCGTCGCCGGGCGCCTTGAGCGCGACGGCCTCGAGCACGTCGTCGACGAGTCCGCCCACCAGGCCCCTGTCGTCGGGCTCCGCCGAGGGCGAGGGGAACACGACGATGTCACCGCGGCGCGGGTCGTGGAGCCGGTAGGCGGTTCGCGACACCAGCACGCGATCGTGCTCGCGCAGCTGCGGCTCCATCGACGCGCTGGGGATGTAGAAGGCCTGGGCCAGGAAGCCCTTGATGACCAGGGTGGCGACCAGGACGGCCGCCAGGAGCACGGGGAGCTCGACCAGCGCCCGCAGGCGCCGGGAGCGGGACTCCGCCGTCAGTGCTCGCGCTTCTCCTTGATCTTGGCCGCCTTACCGACCCGATCGCGCAGGTAGTAGAGCTTGGCCCGGCGCACGTCGCCGCGGGTCACGACCTCGATCTTGCCGATCGACGGGGCGTGGATCGGGAAGGTGCGCTCGACACCCACGCCGTAGGACACCTTGCGGACGGTGAAGGTCTCCCGGAGGCCGTCGCCCTGCCGGGCGATCACGGCGCCCTGGAACACCTGGAGGCGCTCCTTGGCACCCTCGACGACCCGCACGTGCACCTTCAGCGTGTCGCCGGGCGCGAAGTCAGGGATGTCGGTCCGCAGGCTGGACTGGTCGACGAGGTCTGTGGGTTGCATGAGGAGATCGCTCCGTGGGGCGCTGAGTGCTCAGCGGCGTTTCCGTGGGACAGGAAAGGATAGGCGTGCGCCCGCCTAGAGGTCGAACTCGTCGAGGAGAGCCTGGTCAGCGGGGGTGATGCCGCCGCGAGCGTCGATGAGGTCGGGCCGCTCGCGCTGCGTCCGCGCCAGCGACTGAGCGCGGCGCCAGCGAGCGACCTTGGCGTGGTCGCCGGAGCGGAGCACGTCGGGCACGGTCCAGCCCCGCAGCTCGGCGGGGCGGGTGTAGTGGGGGTACTCGAGGAGCCCGTCGCTGAAGGACTCGTCGTCGGCGGAGGTGTCGTTGCCCATCACGCCGGGCACGAGGCGACCTACGGCCTCGAGCACCACCATCGCCGCCACCTCTCCCCCGCCGAGCACGTAGTCGCCGATGGACAGCTCGCCGTCGATCACGTGCTCCCGCACGCGCTCGTCGACGCCCTCGTAGCGCCCGCACAGGAGGCTGAACCCGTCGAGCTCGGCCAGCCCCCGGACCGCAGCCTGGTCGAGGCGGCGCCCGGCGGGGCTCAGGTACAGCAGCGGGCGGGGCGGGTCGGCGGCCTCGACCGCGGCGACTATCGGCTCGGCCATCATCACCATGCCGGCGCCGCCGCCGAAGGGCGAGTCGTCGACGGTGCGGTGCACGTCGGTGGTGTTGTCGCGGATGTCGTGGACCCGGATCTCGATGGTGCCGGCCGCCTGCGCCTTGCCGAGCAGGCTGTGCCCGGCGAACCCGGTGACCATCTCCGGGAAGAGCGTGAAGACGTCTATGCGCATCGCCAGACCCCTAGAGGTCGAAGAGCCCATCGGGCGGGTCGATGGTGACGCGACCCGGCTCCTGGGCGGTGATGAACACGACTGGCACGAGGGCACCCCCGTCGAGCACGAGCAGGTCGCTGGCGGGGTTCGACTCGACCTCCGCGATGGTGCCGACCTCCGCGCCGTCGGGGAGCACCACCGAGGCGCCGACGAGCTCGTGCACCCAGAGGGCGCCGTCGTCCTCGTCGTCGAGCGGTTCGCCCCGCAGCACCGTGCCCCGCCAGGCATCGGCCTGGTCGCGGTCGTGGATGCCGCCGAAGTGGACGATCCAGCGATCGTTGTGCCGCGACGAGGACTCGACGGTCAGCGGTCCGCGGTCGGTGACGAGCACCGACCCAGGATCGAGCCGCTCGGTGCGGTCCGAGGACAGCGCCACGAGCACGTCCCCCCGCACCCCATGAGCCTTCGTGATCCGACCAACCTCAAGCAGCATTTCGGGCCAGCTGGGTGCCGAAGCTCTGCTTCGGCACCGACTCAATCCTCGAACTCGATGTCGACGTTGACGTCGTCGCGGACAGCGGCGGCACGCACGACGGTGCGGATGGCGTTGGCCACCCGGCCCCGCTTGCCGATGACCCGGCCCATGTCGTCGGGACCGACCCGCACCTCGAGGCGCACGCGGTCGCGCTGCTCGATGGAGTCGACGCGGACGGCGTCGGGGTCGTCGACCAACGATGTGACCAGCAGGTCGAGGACCGATGCGGCGGTGGGCGCAGGCTCGTCGCCACCGTCGGCGTCGTCGATGCGGTTGACGTCGTTGTCGTCGAGCTCCTGGTCGAGCTCGGAGGCGTCGCTCATGCCTCGGCGGTCGCTTCGGCCTCGGGGGCCTCGGCTGGCTGCGACTCGGCCACCTTGATCAGGCGGGCGACGGTCTCGGTGGGCTGGGCGCCCTTGGAGATCCAGTCGTTGGCCTTCTCGGTGTCGATCTTCACCACCGACGGCTCGTGCCGCGGATCGTAGGTGCCGATGATCTCGATGAACCGGCCGTTGCGCGGCGAACGGGAGTCGGCCGCCACCACACGGTAGGTCGGCTGCTTCTTCTTGCCCATACGCATCAGGCGGAGCTTGACGGCCACTGCGATTCGTCCTTGTTAGAGAGGTGGTGCCGCACGAGTGCGGCGGACCATGGTGGTCTGTGGAGGGGTGCTACTTCAAGCCCGGGAGGGTGAAGGGCTGCTTGGGCGCGTTCTGCGGGCCGGTCGGCGACGCCGTGACCCGGCCGCCCTTCTTGGCCTTCTTGCCCTTCTTCCCCTTGCCGAGCGCCTTCTTCGTCCCGGAGATCCCAGGCATCCGCTTCATCAGCTTCTGCATCTCCTTGAACTGCTTGACCAGCTGTCCGACCTCTCCCGGGTCGGATCCGGAGCCCTTCGCGATGCGGGCCCGGCGCGAGCCGTCGATGAGGTCGACGTCGGCCCGCTCGGCGGGGGTCATGGACCGGATGATCGCCTCGACGCGGGCGATCTGGTCGTCTTCGATCTGGGCGCCCTTGAGCTCCTTGGGCATGCCGGGGATCATCCCGACCAGCCCCGACAGCGGGCCCATCTTCTTGAGCTGCTGCATCTGGTCGAGGAAGTCGTCGAGCGTGAAGCGACCGTCCATGAGACGGGCGGCGGCCTCCTCGGCCTCCTCCTTCTCGTAGACCTGCTCGGCCTTCTCGATGAGCGTGAGGACGTCGCCCATGCCCAGGATCCGCCCGGCGAGGCGGTCGGGGTGGAACAGCTCGAAGTCGTCGACCTTCTCGCCGGTGGACGCGAAGGCGATCGGCTTGCCGACCACCTCCTTGACGCTGAGCGCCGCACCACCGCGGGCGTCGCCGTCGAGCTTGGTGAGGATGACGCCGTCGAGGGCGAGGGTGCTGTTGAACGACTCGGCGACGGTGACCGCGTCCTGGCCGGTCATCGCGTCGACGACGAGGAACGTGTAGTCGGGCGTGACGGCCTCGGATATCTGCCGCACCTGCTCCATGAGCTCGGCGTCGATGGCGAGGCGGCCGGCGGTGTCGACGATGAGCACGTCACGGCCGAGGCGACGGGCCTCGGCCAGGCCGGCGGAGGCGGTGGCGACCGGGTCGCCGGGCTGCGAGAACACCGGCACGTCGATCTGACGGCCCAGCGTCTTCAGCTGCTCTACCGCAGCCGGGCGCTGGAGGTCGGCGCCGACCATGAGCGGGTTGCGGCCCTGCTGCTTGAACCAGCGGGCCAGCTTGGCCGAGTTGGTCGTCTTGCCGGAGCCCTGCAGGCCGGCCATGAGCACGACGGTGGGCGGCTTCGACGCGAAGGTGATCTTGATGGCGTCGCCGCCGAGCGCAGCGATCAGCTCGTCGTGGACGATCTTGATCACCTGCTGGGCCGGGTTCAGCGCCTCTGAGAGCTCGATCCCGACGGTGCGCTCGCGGATGTGGGCGAGCATCCCTTTGACGACCGAGAAGTTGACGTCGGCCTCGAGGAGGGCGACGCGGATCTCCCGCAGGACCTCCTCGACGTCCTCCTCACGGAGCTTGCCCTTGCCGCGGAGGCGCTTGAAGATGCCGTCAAAGCGGTCGGAGAGTGCGTCGAACATGCGGTCGCCGATCCTACCGGCCCCCGCTCGTCACCCCGCAGTCGGGCCCGAGTCCCCGAGGTTGGGGGCACCAATGCCCACGAGACGTGCACCCACGCCCCCAACCTCCCGCACACCCGAGGTTGGGGGCACCAATGCCCACGAGACGTGCATCCATGCCCCCAACCTCCCGCACACCCGAGGTTGGGGGCACCAATGCCCACGAGACGTGCATCCATGCCCCCAACCTCAAGCGCACATGGGCGCGTGGGTGCCGTCGTCGTACTGGGTGAGGGTGGCGATCTTGGTGCGGGCGTGGTCGCCCTGGAACTCGGCGGTCATCTCGTCGATGAGCGTCAGGGAACCGCCCTCGGTGGGCCTGGCCCAGTGGGCGAGCTCGTCGTTCGACATCTCCGCCCACCACCAACGGCCGTCGAACTGAAGGTAGATCCATGAGCAGTGGCCAGACATGATCTGCACATCGACGTAGTACGGGACGCCGAGCTGGGGCTTCTCGCCGTCGGCGAGCGGGGCGGGATCCACCGCAGCGGGAATGGTCGTCATGTCGGAGCAGTCGGTGACGATGGTGTGGGTGCTGCCTGAGGAGTCCTCCTCGGCTACGACGCACGGCGGGCTCTCCATGCCGGTGTCCGTGGTGGCGGGCTGCGTCACCGTCGGCGCGCTCTCGTCCGCCGATCCGTCGGCCAGAAGGTCGTCGGGGAGGGCGGGTATGTCGACCAGGTGGCCATCGTCGCTGGTCAGGCGGTATCCGGGGACCAGGTAGGTGTCGCTGCTGCCGTCGCTGGCGGGCATGAGGACGAGGACCCGCTCTGCCCCGGTGATGACCACCTCGAGCGGCTCGGGCTCGGGCAGCGGCACCGGGTCGACCGCCCCGCAGCCGGTGCCAGGGATGGTGGTGACAGGCTGATCCGCGGGGGCGACCACGTCGGGGCACAGAGGTGGAGCACACGACGGAGCCGCGGCATCGGTGGTGGTGGCCCCCGGTGCAGCTTCGTGCTGCGGGCAGAGCATCCCTGAGCCGGCCGGCGGCACCGGCTCGATGCTCACGGTCCCGCAGATCTCTCGGCCGTCGGGCTGGGTGGCGCAGGTTCCGGCCGCAGTGGTCATCGCCGTCGAAGCGTCGTCGAAGATCGTGGTCTCGGAGGCCGGCAAGGGCATGGGCTCGGTGCCGCCGAAGCCGGCGCTCTGGGCGTTCAGGCGCTCGATCGCTGCGGTGGTGGTGATCAGCGGGTAGTCGCCCAGCCGCTCGGCAGAGGCAAGGGTGCCCGAGGCGTGGAGCACCTTGCCCTCGGGGCCGACGCCGACCGACGAGGTCCAGCCGGCGACCGGCAGGCCCTCGAGCATCGGCTCGACGATGACGTACCAGGCGTCGTAGGGGCCCTCGACCGAGACCTTCGCGCCATCGACCTCGAGGCCGGTGGCGGCGAGGAGGTCGAGGGCGATCTGCTCTGCGTCCTCCTTGCTCGGCAGGTCCTCGGCGGGAGGCTGGGACTCGCTCGTGCACTCCTCGACGGTGCCGCCGGCGTCCTCGTACGTGATGCACTCGATCCCGGCGGATGGCCCGATCACGGTGGTGACGGGCGACTCGGCGGAGCCGCAGGAGGCGGTCGGCGCGCAGGTGTCCTCGCCGCTCCCGGTCGCCGCGTCCGGAGACGGCTCGGCCGAGGAGGACCCGGACCCGGTGTCGCTGGAGCCCTCGTGCGAGCCGGTGTCGGCCGCGAACCACCAGCCGCCGCCCCCGCCCTCGAAGACCTCGAGCATCCCGGCGGCGGTCTCGAGTCGCCACGAGCCCTCCGGTGTGCGCTGCGGCTCGCCCGCGAGGCCGAGGGCCTCGGCCAGCGCAGCGACATCCCGATCGTCGACGTCGTCGACGAGGCGGTGAGCTGGTCCCTCGCCGCCGAGCTCGGGCAGCCCCTCCCCCGCCACGTAGGTGACCCAGGCCGCCATCGACATGTCGGCCGACATCGCTGCCTCAGCCCCAGCAAAGGGCGCCCCGAGCCCCACGGGCAGAGCCTGCAGCTCGCCCGCGCCGTCGTCGCTCCCAGCGGTCACAGCGAGGGCGCCGCCGGCGATGACGAGGGCGGCCAGCGCGCCCCACAGGGCGCGGCGCCGGTTGCGCTCCGGCGCCTGCACCACATCGAGCTCCACGCCCTCGCCGCTGTCGCCCATCTCTGCCTCCATCGCTCGGTGGGCCCCCGGAGCGGCCCTCCACCGTTGGACGTGTCAGGTGGAGCCGTTGGTTCCGGAGACGGCGAGGTGATTGTCGACCGCTATGACCCCGGTGACCGCGGCGGCGGCGCGCTCCAGGTCGGCGCGGCCGGTCTCGTGGGGCACCGCTCCCCGCAGGATCGCGGTGCCGTTGACGAAGTCGACGGTGGGCTGGGGCAGGTGCCACGTGCGAGGCGAGTGCGAGAGCTCGTAGCGGATCTTCTCGGCGACATCTGTCGAACCGCCCGACAGCCGCTCCTCGACCAGCTTCCGCAGCTTGTCGCGAGCCTGCTGTCCCGTCATCGGGGCCACGAGCAGGCCGACGCCGATGCCCGCCGCGAACACGAACATCCGGCGGTAGCCGAGCATGCGCCCGGTGCGGTAGCCGGCCCGCACACCCAGCTTGGTGGTGCCGACGCCGACCTTCGCCGGCAGGAAGATGAGTCGGAGCAGCGTGAACATTTGGAACCCCCAGGTGCAGTCGGTCAGGCGTCGGCGAACAGGGCGTCGACGAACTCGTCAGGATCGAACTCGATGAGGTCTTCGGCGCTCTCGCCGAGGCCGACCAGCTTGATCGGGATGCCGAGGCTCGACTGGATGGCCAGCGCGATCCCACCCTTGGCGGAGCCGTCGAGCTTGGTGAGGACGACGCCGGTGAGGTCGACAGCCTCGGTGAACTGCTGAGCCTGGACGAGGCCGTTCTGTCCGGTGGTGGCGTCGAGGACGAGCAGCACCTCGGTCACCTTCCCCGGTTCCCGGTCGGCAACCCGCCGCACCTTGCGGAGCTCCTCCATGAGGTTGACCTTGGTGTGGAGGCGACCGGCGGTGTCGGCCAGCACGAGATCGTGGCCCTTGGCGGCGGCCCTCTGCACCCCGTCGAAGATGATGGAGCTCGGATCGCCGCCTTCCGCGCCCCGCACGAGCTCCGCGCCGGCCCGCTCGGCCCAGGTGGCCAGCTGCTCGGCGGCGGCGGCGCGGAAGGTGTCGCCGGCGGCCATGACGATCGTGCGGCCGGCGTCGGCCTGCTGCTTGCCGACCTTGCCGATGGTGGTGGTCTTGCCGACGCCGTTCACGCCGACGAAGAGCCAGACGTTGGGGCCGCCGGGCTCGAAGGCGAGCGTGCGGTCTCCGGACGCGAGGTCGGCCTTCAGCTGGGCCTTGAGGGCCTCGAGCAGGATCCCGGGATCGGTGATCTTCTGGTCGGTCACCGTGGCGCGCAGCCGGTCGAGGATGTCGGTGGTTGCGGTCACCCCGACGTCGGCGCGGATCAGCGCCTCCTCGAGGTCGTCCCACGTCTCGGCGTCGACCTTTCCGCTGGCCCGGATCCCTCCGAGGTAGCCCGACAGGGTGCTGCGGGCCTTGCCCAGGCGGTCGCGGAACCGCGGCTTGACGGCGGGAGGCGCCTCGACGACCGGCGGCTCCTCGATGACCTCGGGCTCGACGGCGACCTCTGGCTCGACGGGCGCCTCCGGGGGCGCCTCCTCGACGGTGGGCGTGTCGACGGGCGGCGTGATCGGCGGTGCGCCGAGAGCGGTGCCGGGGGGCGGTTCGAGGTCGACGCCGCCCCGGCCGCGGGTGGCGACGAAGGCCACCCCGCCGATGACGACCACTACGAGCAGGGCGATGAGCAGCAGTTCCATGGCCGTCGCAGCGTAGAGCCTGGCCGCCGGTAGGTTCCCCGCCATGCGACGACGGTGGCCGCTGGTGCTCCTTCCGGTGCTGGTTCCGATGCTCGCCCTCGTCGCCTGCAGCGACGGCGACGGCGCGGACGCCGCCGGCGACCCGGAGCTGTTCTGCGACCGGCTCGACCGGCTGGTGCGCAACGACCCGTTCCTCGCCTTCGGTGAGCGAGCCACGAACGACGAGATCGCCATGGCCTTCGATGCCCTCGTTCAACGAGCAGACGAGCTCGTCGAGGTGGCCCCGCCCGAGGCCCGGGCCGCGGCGCGCACGTACGCCGAGTCGACGAGAGCGCTCGACGACCTGCTCGCCGAGGTCGGTCACGACGGCACGGAGGTCGACGCCCGTGCCTACCGAGAGCAGGAGATCACCTACAAGGACTCAGCCCAGCGCCTGGAGCGCCACCTGGAAAGCGAGTGCTGAGCACAGGAAGAGACGAGATCTGTGGGCGCCAGAGCACGCATAGCGTGCCTCCGCGCCCACAGATCTCGTACTGGTGTCGCTATCTAGACCGTGACCTTCTCGCTGACGACGCGGCTGGAGCCGCCAGGCTGCATCGTGACGCCGTAGAGGATGTCGGCCGCTTCCATCGTGCGCTTCTGGTGGCTCACGATTATGAGCTGCGCCTCCTGGCGGAACTCGTGCACGAGGTCGAGGAAGCGGTGCAGGTTGACGTCGTCGAGGGCCGCCTCGACCTCGTCCATCACGTAGAAGGGTGACGGCCGGCTGCGGAAGACGGCGAAGAGGAAGGCCAGCGCTGTGAGCGACCGCTCGCCGCCCGAGAGCAGCGAGAGCTTGCGCACGTTCTTGCCGGAGGGCTTGGCCTCGACCTCGATTCCGGTCTGGAGAAGGTCGTCGGGCATCGTCAGCCGGAGCCGCCCGGTGCCGCCCGGGAAGAGCGTCGTGAACAGCTGCTCGAAGTTCTGGCTGACGTCGGCGTAGGCCCCTGCGAACACCTCGACGATCTCGCCGTCGATCGCCTTGATGACCTTCGACAGGTCGCGGCGTGACGACTTCACGTCGTCGAGCTGGGCCTGGAGGAACTCGTGGCGCTCCTGCAGCGCGTCGTACTCCTCGAGGGCGAGCGGGTTGATCGGGCCCATCAAGCGCAGCTCGCGCTCGAGCTCGCGGGCTCTGGCCGTGGGGGTGACGCCCTCGCTCATCTCGGGCGGGTCGGTGGCCATGGCCACGTCGGGCTCGACGTCGAGGTCGCGGCGCAGGGCCTCCACCGCGCTCTCGAGCCGCAGCTTGACCTCGGCCTCGTCGAGCTCGGCACGGCGGGCCTTCTCGCGGGTCTCCTCGAGCCGCCGC
>DATCYI010000062.1:0-5227 GCA_036570385.1 Acidimicrobiales bacterium
GCCTGCTCCCGCTCCGGCCGCCCCGCCCGCTCCCGCACCCGCCGTGTCGGCCCAGCAGATGGTGCAGAGCGCCTTCGCCTCCGCCGTGCCCGCCGCCTGGCGGTCGGCCATCCCCGTGCGCCTCGAGGTCATCCCCGGAGACATGTCCTGGGCCTCCTCCAGCGGCACCATCCAGGTCAGCCAGGGCCACATCAACGCCGGACCGGCCATCGTGCGTGCCGTCCTGGCCCACGAGTTCGGCCACCTGATCGCCTTCCGCTACGGATCGCAGGCCTTCACCGGCGCTGCCCCGCAGGGCTGGCCGTCCTACAGCTCCCGCCCCGAAGAGGCGTGGGCCGACTGCGTGGCGCAGGCCTTCACCGGCGTCGTCGACCCCTCGCACGGCCTGCCGGCCTGCGGTGGGGCGTCCCTCTCCTTCACCGGCAGCTGGCTCGCCCAGGGCCCCGCCGCCCACCCCCGCACCTGAGCCCTAACCCGAGAGCGGGAGGGTGATGGTGAAGCAGGCGCCGCCGCCCTCGGCGGGCTCGTAGGTGGCGTCGCCGCCGTGGGCCCGCGCGATGGAGCGAACGAGGTGCAGGCCGACTCCGGTGCTGCGACCCCGGGTTCCGATGCGGGCGAAGCGCCGGAACAGCTGAGACCGGCTCTCGTCGGGGATCCCCGGCCCGTGGTCGCGGACGCTGATCGCCGCTGAGCCACCTGACGAGACGAGCGCGACCTCGATCGCTGTGTCGCTCGGCGCGAACTTCGCTGCGTTGACGACCAGGTCGGTGAGGGCCTGGCCGACGCGCTCGGCGTCGACGGACGCATGCACGTCGGGAGCGAGCGACCGCTTCACCGGGTGAGGCGACAGGTCGGGTTCGAGCTCGTCGAGCCGAGCGCCCACGACCGCGCCCAGGTCGTGGTCCGAGCGCTCCAGGTGCAGCGACCCGTTGGAGGCGTCGCGCGCGTCGGCCAGCCTGGCCACGCGCTCCTCCAGGTCGGCGGCGGCGCGCCGGATCGGCGGCAGGAACGGCGAGACGTCGCCCTGCGCGGCCCCACGGATCGCCAGGTCGGCGTAGCCAGAGATGACGGTGAGGGGCGACCGGAGGTCGTGCACCAAGTACGCCAGCACGTCGTCGACCGCAGCGCCGACCGCCGCCTCGTGTGCGTTCTCGGAGCTGTGGGACTCCATGGTCTCTGCGGGCTCCCTTGCTGGATGAGAGAGGATCGCCACCAGGCCAGGCGGCTCCCCAGCCCGCCGGCTGCGTCATCCTCTCACGCCCCCGTGGGGCCCGGTCGCCACCCCCCGCGACCGGGCACGGCTCGATGCGCTGGCCTACCGTCGGCGGCACCGATGGCCAACGCGACCACACCGACCCGCGCCGCCCACCGATGAGCGGCACCGACCGCCCCACGGACATCGGACCGCCCGAGAGCTCGGCCGCGGGCCTCCCCGCGGTGCTGGCCTCGACCCGCCACGCCCGCCGTGAGATGGGCCTCCGGCGGAGCCTCACGAGCCTGCTGAAGGTCAACCAGCCCGACGGCTTCGACTGCCCCGGTTGCGCTTGGCCCGAGTCGCCGGGACGCAACCACATCGAGTTCTGCGAGAACGGCGTGAAGGCGGTGGCCGAGGAGGCCACCACCAAGCGGGTGGGCGCCGCCTTCTTCGCCGAGCACTCCGTCGCCGACCTCGAGCAGCGCGACGGCCACTGGCTGGGTCAGCAGGGCCGGCTCACCACACCTGTGGTGAAGCGACCGGGTGACACCCACTACCGCCCGGTCAGCTGGAACGAGGCGATCCGAGTCGTGGCCGACGGGCTGAAGGCGCTCGACTCACCCGACGAGGCGGCCTTCTACACGTCGGGCCGCACGAGCAACGAGGCCGCCTTCCTGTACCAGCTGCTGGCTCGGCGCTTCGGCACCAACAACCTCCCCGACTGCTCGAACATGTGCCACGAGTCGAGCGGCGTCGCGCTCACCGAGACGATCGGGATCGGCAAGGGCACCGTGACCCTCGACGACGTGGAGCAGGCCGACCTGCTGGTGATCGTGGGGCAGAACCCCGGGACCAACCACCCTCGGATGCTGTCGTCGCTGGAGGCTGCGAAGCGTCGGGGCGGCCGGATCATCGCCGTGAACCCGCTGCCGGAGGCGGGCCTGATCCGCTTCAAGAACCCCCAGCGCGCCCGCGGCCTGATCGGCCGGGGCACCGAGCTGGCCGACCTCTTCCTCCAGGTGAGCCTCAACGGCGACCTCGGGCTGTTCCAGCTGCTCAACCAGCGGCTGCTCGAGCGTCACGACCGCGGCGAGCGGGTGCTCGACGAGGACTTCATCGCCTCCAGCTGCGAGGGCTTCGAGGCCTTCGCCGACCACGTGCGCGAGCAGGATCCCAGCCGCCTGCTCGCGGCGTCGGGCCTGACGTCGTCCGAGGTGGACGCCGCGCTGGAGATGATCGTCGGCGCCCGCTCGATGATCGTGTGCTGGGCCATGGGCATCACCCAGCACCGCAACGCGGTGGCCACCATCCGCGAGGTCGCGAACCTCGCGCTGATGCGCGGCAGCATCGGCCGGCCCGGCGCCGGCCTGTGCCCGGTGCGGGGCCACAGCAACGTGCAGGGCGACCGCACCATGGGGATCTATGAGAAGCCTCCGCCCGCGCTGCTCGACGCGCTGGCCGCCGAGTTCGGCTTCGAGCCGCCCCGCGACGACGGGCGCGACACCGTCGACACGATCCGAGGCATGCGCGACGGCCACGTCCGCGCCTTCGTGGCGATGGGCGGGAACTTCGCGGAGGCCACCCCCGACACCGGCGTCACCGAAGCCGCCCTCCGCCGCTGCGATCTCACTGTGCACGTGTCGACGAAGCTCAACCGCTCGCACGCCGTCACCGGCGCCACCGCGGTGATCCTGCCGTGCCGGGCCCGCACCGACCGCGACGAGCAGGACGGCGTCGCCCAGTTCGTGACGGTGGAGGACTCCATGTCGGTGGTGCACCGCACCTCGGGCCACCTCCCGCCCCCCGCCGTAGACCTGCCCAGCGAGGTCGAGGTCGTGACCCGGCTGGCCGCGGCCGTCATGCCCGACGTCGGCATCGACTGGGACGGCTTCCGGCGCGACAACGACCGCACCCGGGACGTGATTGAGCGGGTGATCCCGGGCTTCGAGGACTTCAACGAGAGGGTGCGAGAACCCGGCGGGTTCGTGCTGCCCAACCCGCCCCGCGACACCCGCTCGTTCGCCACGCCGAGCGGCCGTGCCCGCTTCAGCATCAACCACCTCGACGTGATCGAGGTGCCGCCCGGCAGCCTGCTGCTGCAGACCCTGCGGTCGCACGACCAGTACAACACCACGATCTACGGGCTCGACGACCGCTACCGAGGCATCAGCGGCGGTCGACGGGTGGTGTTCGTGCACCCGGCCGACCTGGCCGAGCTCGGCATCGACGACGGCGCCACGGTCGACATCGTGGGCTCGGCCGATGGCACCGAGCGGCGGGCTCCGCGGTTCCGGGTCGTGGCCTACCCGCTCGCCCGCCACAGCTGCGCCGCCTACTTCCCCGAGACCAACGTGCTCGTGCCGCTCGACAGCGTGGCCGAGGGCAGCCAGACGCCCACCTCCAAGTCGGTCGTCGTGCGCCTCGAAGCGCCCACGCCGGCAGCGACCGCGTGACCCGCGGCCGCACCGCAAAGGTGCTCACGAGCCACTGGGACGGCGCCGAGCTGCACCGGCGGCCCGACGAGCTGATCGTCGAGGAGCCGATGCAGGTGCTGCTCGACGGCGAGCTGGTCACCACCACCATGCGCACGCCGGGCCACGACTTCGAGCTGGCGGTCGGCTTCTGCCACACCGACGGGCTGCTCGACGGCGTGCCGGTCCAGTCCTGCCGCTACTGCTCCACCGGCAGCGCCGTCGACACCGAGTTCAATTTGGTCGACGTGAGCACCGGGGGCGCGGCCCCGGCCGCCACGCCGCGGCTCACCACCGCCACCAGCTCGTGCGGGCTGTGCGGCTCGACCAGCATCGACGAGCTGCGCGAGCGCATCGCCCACGTACCCCAGGGGGAGCCGTGGCCGCTCGAGCTGCTCGCGTCGATCCCGGAGCGGGTCCGTCCCCAGCAGCCGCTCTTCGACGCCACCGGAGCCGTGCACGCGGCAGCCGCCGTCGACCGCGCCGGTGAGCCGCAGATCACGCGCGAGGACATCGGCCGCCACAACGCCGTCGACAAGGTGGTGGGCCGGCTGCTCCTCGACGGCGCGCTGCCCGCCACCGACCTCGCCCTCTTCGTCAGCGGCCGGGCCGGCTTCGAGATCGTGCAGAAGGCCTGGGCGGCCGGCTTCACCGCCGTCGTCGCGGTCAGCGCGCCCTCCGCTCTCGCCGTCGAGGCCGCCACCACCGCCGACATCACCCTCGCCGCCTTCGTCCGCACCCGCCCGGGGGCCCCGCCGACCTGCAACCTCTACACGTGAGGTTTCCCGTCCAGCCCGCGAGGTTGGGGGCACCAGCGCACGCCTGACGAGCCCCCATGCCCCCAACCTCGTGCACGCCGGAGGTTCGGGGTACCAGCGCACGCCTGACGAGCCCCCATGCCCCCAACCTCGTGCACCCCGGAGGTTCGGGGCACCAGCGCACGGCTGACGAGCCCCCATGCCCCCAACCTCGTGCACCCCGGAGGTTCGGGGCACCAGCGCACGGCTGACGAGCCCCCGTGCCCCCAACCTCGTGCACGCCGGAGGTTCGGGGCACCAGCGCGCGGCTGACGAGCCCCCATGCCCCCAACCTCGTGCACGGACCGACCGAAACGGGAGTGTCGGCACCGGGCACAGCGCGTGCCCCCGCCGCGCCCTTGGTCTCGGCCGACCCGCGCAGCGTGGGTCAGGCGCCGGGCTCGTCGGCGAGGCTGGTGAGATCGTGTGGCTCGTCGATGTCTTGGAAGGAGCGGGCTGCCCGGTCGACCGTCCGCCACACCCTCTCGTCCAGCCACTCGACCTCTATGAGGTCGAGGAGGGCGTGCATGCTGCGCTGGCCGGACTCGACCAGGTGGGCGGCCTCGGTCGCTACCGACGTGCGGTAGGCGGCGAGGAGCGGTTGGGCCTGGCCGCTCGGGTCACGCGGCACGACGGCATCGGCGTCGCCGGCGTCCAGGCGATCGAGGAGCAGCTGCAGGAGCACCCGTTCGAGCCAGGGGTGGTCGGCGGCCAGGACCAGGGCCTGACCGGCGGACACCTGGCGCAGGCCGAAGGCGAGCGCG
>DATCYI010000063.1:0-12242 GCA_036570385.1 Acidimicrobiales bacterium
GTCAGGCGGCGCGGCTGATGCAGAAGGGGTGGCCGGCTGGGTCGAGGAACACGATCCAGCTCTCGCCGGGCTGGAACTCGGGCTTCGAGCCGCCGAGCTGGCTCACCCGGTCGACCAGGGCTTCGGGATCGGGGGCGCGCAGGTCGAGGTGGAACTGCTTGCTGTCGCTCGGCCAGCCCGGCGCCACGTAGCCGGCGATCTCGCCGAAGTAGAGGGTGGTGCCGTCGCCTTCGACCGCGGCCATCCCGCCCTCGTCGTAGGTGACCTTCCAGCCCAGCAGCTCGGCGTAGAACGCGGCGGACGCCGAGGCGTTCGCGCAGTCGATCGATGTGGCAGCGAAGGTGACGTCGGACATGGGTCCTCCTGTCGTCGGGGATGTGCCTCCTTCCTACGCGAGGCCTCCCGGCTCTCTCTTGGAGAAACGCGACAGGCTCCTAGTCTTGGCGTCGTGGCACTACCTCGCGGACGTCCGCAGGCGATCGTGGGCCCGACGGCGGGGCGCAGCGTGTTCGAGGTGGAGCGGCTCGCTCCCGGACCCGACCTGTCGCCGTACGTCGACTACCACTGGTTCGTGCGGTGGCGCGACGCCGATCACCACGTGCAACGGGTTGTGCCTCAGCCCCGCATCCACGTGGCCTCCGAGCAGGGCCGGTTGCTGGTGCATGGGATCAACCGTGCGACCTTCGAACGGGTGCTCGACGGATCCGGCCACGTCCTGGGGACCGCCTTCCACGCTGGTGGCTTCCGACCGCTGTTCGGGCGACCGCTGAGCGCGCTCGCCGGAGCGGTGGACCCGGCGGGCGACGTCCTCGGCATCGACGACCGGCCGCTGGCCGCCGCCATCTCCGCCCTCGACGACCCGGCGGCGATGGTGCAGGCGATGGAGGAGTACCTGCTCCGCACCGAACCGGCGCCCGACCCCACCGCCGACGAGGTCACCGAGCTGGTCGCCGTGGCCGAGCGGCGTACCGACATCACGCGCGCCGACCAGCTCGCCACCCACGCCGGCGTCAGCCTCCGGACGCTCCAGCGCATGTTCGCGGACTACGTCGGCGTGGGCCCGAAGTGGGTCGTGAGGCGGTGCCGCATCCTCGACGCCGCCGAGGCTGCTCACTCGGGCGCGCCGACCGACTGGGCGGCGCTGGCGGCCGAGCTCGGCTTCAGCGACCAGAGCCACCTGGTGCGCGCCTTCACAGCGGTAGTCGGCACCCCGCCCAGCACCTACCAGCGCGATCAGCGCACCTCAGGCCGCGGGTAGCGACCCAGCCCCCATCCGAACCTGCGACAGCCTGTCGTCAGCATGACGACGGAAGCTCGCAGGTTGTGAGAGCCACCCGAACCTGCGACAACCTGTCGTCAGCATGACAACGGAAGCTCGCAGGTTCGAACGCCGAACGTGCGACAGCCTGTCGTCAGCATGACGACGGAAGCTCGCAGGTTGTGAGAGCCATCCGAACGTGCGACAGCGTGTCGTCGGCATGACGACGGAGGCTCGCAGGTTCGAACGCCGAACGTGCGACAGCGTGTCGTCGGCGTGACGACGGAGGCTCGCAGGTTCGAACGCCGAACGTGCGACAGCGTGTCGTCGGAATGACGACGGAAGCTCGCAGGTTGCGAACGCCGAACGTGCGACAGCCTGTCGTCTGCGTGACGACGGAGGCTCGCAGGTTGCGAACGCCGAACCTGCGACAGCGTGTCGTCGGCATGACGACGGAAGGTCGCAGGTTGTGAGAGCCATCCGAACCTGCGACAGCGTGTCGGCTGCGTGGCGACGGAGGCTCGCAGGTTCGACAGTCGGCGCCCGATCTTCCCCCGCCAGGAAAACCGTACCTGGGGGCGGGGGGCTTGCCGCAAACGACCGGATCGTGATGACCATTACCCCTTCTCGGCGCCGATCCCGGGCCGGGGGACGAAGCTGAAGGGGAAGGTGAACGGATGGTCGGCTACGTGCTGGGTCTCCACGAGCTCGATCGGACGCACGTCGCGATCGCGGGCGGCAAGGGGGCGAACCTCGGCGAGCTCACTCGCCTGGACGACGTGCTGGTGCCGGCCGGCTTCTGCGTGACGACCGCGGCTTGCCGGCAGATCTTCGAGGCGGCGCAGATCGACGAGCAGGTGGCCGGCCTGGCCGACCTGCCCACGGAGGATCGGGAGGCGATCCGCGCCGCTAGCGAGGCGATCCGCCGGAGCATCGAAGGCGTTGCCATGCCCGACGAGGTCGCTGCGGAGATCCGTCGGGCGCTCGCCGATCTCGGTGCGGACGCGGCGTGGGCGGTGCGCTCGAGCGCCACCGCGGAGGACCTGCCCGGCGCATCCTTCGCGGGCCAGCAGGACACGTTCCTCAACGTGGTCGGTCCCGATGCGGTCCTGCAGCACGTCAGGCGCTGCTGCGCGTCGTTGTTCACCGAACGGGCCGTCGCCTACCGCCTGCACAACGGCTTCGATCACGGCGCGGTCGACATGGCTGTCGTCATCCAGCGGATGGTCTTCCCGCAGGCGGCCGGGGTGCTCTTCACCGCCGATCCGGTGAGCGGCAACCGCATGGTCTCGGCGGTGGAGGCCACCTTCGGGCTGGGCGAGGCGCTCGTGTCCGGCAGCGTGAACCCCGACACCTTCGCGGTGCGCGACGGCGCCGTCGTGGCCAAGGCGATCGCGAAGAAGCGGGCAGCCACCCGCGCCGAGCCGTCCGGTGGCACGCGCGAGGAGCAGCTCGAACCGGCACGGCAGGACGAGCCGGCGCTGTCCGACTCACAGGTGCTGCGCCTGGTCGAGCTCGGGCGGCGCATCGAGGCGCACTTCGGCGCGCCGCAGGACATCGAGTGGTGCCTGGTCGACGACCAGCTGCACGTCGTGCAGAGCCGCCCGATCACGACCCTGTTCCCGGTGCCGGAGAACCCGGATGGAGCCAACCGCGTCTACGTGTCGGTCGGGCACCAGCAGATGATGACGGACCCGATGAAGCCGCTGGGGCTCTCGTTCTGGCAGCTGACCAGTCCTGCGCCGATGCGCCATGCGGGCGGGCGGCTGTTCGTCGACGTCACCGAGCGCCTCTCCCGACCAGCGAGCCGCCGAGCGGTGGTCGACGCGCTGGGCCGATCCGATCCGCTGATCCGCGACGCGCTGGAGACGGTCGTCGAGCGCGACGACTTCGTCCCCCTGCTCCCCGACGAGGCGCCGCCCGCGGGGCCACCCGGAGCCGGGCCGGGTGCCGCCGGCACGACGCCGGAGCCGATCGACACCGACCCAGCGATCGTCGCCGAGCTGATCGAGCAGACGGAGGCGAGCGTCGCGGCCGCAGAGCAGCGGCTCTCCACGGCTACGGGCGAGGAGCTCCTCGAGCTGCTCCTCGCCGACATCACCGACATGAGGCAGGTCCTGATGGACCCGCGGAGCATGCAGGTGGTCACGGCGGCGTTCGAGGCTGCGTGGTGGCTGGACGAGCGACTGGGGGAGTGGCTTTTCGAGCCGAGCGCTACGGACACGCTCACCTTGTCGGCGCCCGGCAACGTCACCTCAGAGATGGGGCTGGCGCTGCTCGACGTGGCCGACGCGATCCGTCCCCACCCTGAGGTCGTGGCGTACCTGCAGACGGTGGACGACGACGACTTCCTCGACGAGCTGGCGGACCTCGACGGCGGCCCCGAGGCGCGCGAGGCGATCGAGGCGTACCTCAGCCGCTACGGCATGCGCGGCGCCGGCGAGATCGACATCACTCGGCCCCGCTGGAGCGAGCAGCCGAGCGTGCTCGTGCCGCTGATCCTCGCCAACGTCAAGAGCTTCGAGGAGGGCGAGGCGGCGCGCCGCTTCGAGCAGGGGCGCCGAGCCGCGGCGGCCAAGGAGAAGGACCTGCTCGAGCGCCTGCTGGCGCTGCCAGACGGCGAGCGCAAGGCCGAGGAGACGAAGCGCACGATCGAGCGGCTCCGGACGTTCATCGGATACCGCGAGCACCCCAAGTACGGGATGGTGAGCCGCTACTTCGTCTACAAGCGGGCGCTGCTCGCCGAGGCTGACCGGCTCGTGGATGCCGGGGTGATCGCCGAGCGCGACGACATCCACTACCTCACCTTCGACGAGCTCCAGGAGGTGGTGCGCACAGGCCTCGCCGACCACGACCTGATCCGGCAGCGCCAGGCTGCCTTCAGGTCGTACCGGGCGCTCAGCGCTCCGCGGGTCCTCACGTCGGAGGGCGAGGGCATCTCCGGGAGGTACCGCCGAGAAGATGCGCCAGCCGGGGCGCTCATCGGGCTCGCGGTCTCCGGCGGCACCATCGAGGGCCGGGCGCGCGTCATCCGCGACATCGCCGACGCGGATCTCGAGCCGGGCGACATCTTGGTGACCGCCCACACCGACCCGAGCTGGTCGCCCCTGTTCGTGGCGGCGAGCGGCCTGGTGACAGAGGTTGGCGGGACGATGACCCACGGCGCCGTCGTGGCCCGCGAGTACGGCCTGCCCGCAGTCGTCGGAGTGGAGCAGGCCACGAGCCTGATCGAGGACGGCCAGCAGATCCGAGTCAACGGAACCGACGGCTACGTCGAGATCCTCAGCGATGGCGGGGTCCACGACCGGGAGGACCAGCCCCACTCACATCAACGCTAGTGTATGTGCATGGTCGTTGATGTGGGGATCGAGCAGGAGGCGGTGCTGAAGGCCCTGGCCGAGCCTCGGCGGTGGCAGATCGTGGAGCTGCTGTCCTGCGAGGAGCTCTGCGTGTGCCACATGGTCGAGGAGCTCGACATGGCCCAGCCGCTGATGTCGCACCACCTGAAGGTTCTCCGCGAAGCCGGGATCGTGGAGTCCGAGAAGCACCGGCAGTGGACGTACTACCGGCTCCGGCCGAGTGCCCTCGAAGCGCTCGGTGAGCGGATCAGCGCCATCACCTCGTGCTGCCCGGAGCCGGGCGAGCGCCGGCGGCCCTGCGCGTGACGGCGACGACCACCCCGGCCGGCGCCGAGGAGCCGGTCCTCGAGAAGCTCTCCACCCTCGACCGGTTCCTCCCGCTGTGGATCGGTGCCGCCATGCTGCTCGGCATCGGGCTCGGCCGCCTGTTCCCGGGCCTCGACGAGACCCTCGACCGGGTGAAGATCGACACGATCTCGCTGCCCATCGCGGTCGGGCTGCTGCTGATGATGTACCCGGTGCTCGCCAAGGTGCGGTACTCGAAGCTCGGCGACGTCACCGCCGACCGTCGCATGCTCGGCCTGTCGCTCGCCCTCAACTGGCTCATCGGACCGGCGCTGATGTTCAGCCTCGCCTGGCTCCTGCTGCCCGACCTGCCCGAGTACCGGACCGGGCTGATCATCGTCGGCCTGGCCCGCTGCATCGCGATGGTCCTCATCTGGAACGACCTGGCCTGCGGCAACCGCGAGGCGGCGACCCTGCTCGTCGCCGTGAACTCCGTGTTCCAGATCCTGGCGTACTCGCTGCTCGGCTACTTCTACCTGGAGCTGCTCCCCGGCTGGCTCGGCCTCGACCAGGAGGCGCTCGACGTCTCGCTGTGGGAGATCGCCAAGTCGGTGCTCATCTTCCTCGGTGTGCCTCTGCTCGCCGGCTACCTGAGCAGGGTCATCGGCGAGCGCCGCAAGGGCGTCGACTGGTACGAGAACCGCTTCCTGCCCAGGATCGGCCCGGTCGCCCTCTACGGCCTGCTGTTCACGATCGTCGTGCTCTTCGCCCTGCAGGGCGACGCCATCACATCCGAGCCGCTCGACGTGGCCCGCATCGCGCTTCCGCTGCTCGTCTACTTCGCCCTGATGTGGACTACGTCCTTTGCCCTCGGGCTGCGGATGGGCCTTCCCTACGACCGCAACGCCACCGTCGCCTTCACCGCCGCGGGCAACAACTTCGAGCTGGCCATCGCGGTGGCCATCAGCGTCTTCGGCGTCACCTCGGGCCAGGCCCTCGCTGGGGTCGTCGGTCCGCTGATCGAGGTGCCGGTCCTCGTCGGCCTCGTCTACGTCGCGCTGTGGGCCAAGGGCCGCTACTACCCGACCGCGTCCGGCCGCCCCGCAGGACCAGCACCAGTGGAAGCACCATGACCGACCATCCTGAGATCCTCGTCGTCTGCACCCACAACGCCGGCCGCTCGGTAGCGGCCCGCGTCCTTCTCGACCACCACGGCGCGGGCCGCGTCAGCGTCCGCTCCGCGGGCTCGGCGCCGGGCGACGACATCAACCCCGCTGTCGCGCAGATCCTCGCCGAGCGGGGACTCGACGTGTCCAAGGAGTTCCCGAAGCCCCTCACCGACGACGCCGCCCGCAGCGCCGACGTGATCATCACGATGGGCTGCGGCGACGCGTGCCCCGTCTTCCCGGGGAAGCGCTACCTCGACTGGGACCTCACCGACCCGGCCGGGAAGCCGGTCGAAGAGGTCCGGCCCATCGTCGAGGACATCGACCGGCGGTCCCAGGCCCTGCTGGCCGAGCTGCTGGGCTGACCCAGCCGGAGCGCAGCGCTACTCGGACGCGGCCATGGTCGCAGCCGCGGTCAGTCCCTCGCTGAGCAGCTGGACCAGGTGCTCGAAGCCATCCTCCAGGTCGAAGTCGAGCGGGTGGCCACGGTCGGTCTCGAGCGCCGCGAAGCCGTGGAGGGCGCTGCGCAGCGCCCAGCCCGACAACCTCGCCTCCTCGCTCGACAGCCCGTAGCTCTCGGCGACCTTGGCGAGGACGTCGACGACGCCGGCCACCGCCTCCTCCTGGGTCGAGTCGCCGGTGAGCGCGACGCGGTCCGTCGCCTCGTAGAGGCCGGGATGCTCAGCGGCCACGGAGCGCCAGGCGTGCGACACCGCGTGCAGCGCCGCGTCTCGCTCGCGGCCGACGGCGGCGGCGGTCAGCCGCTCGACCAGGAGCTCGCGGGTGAGCAGGGCCAAGCCGGCGAGAAGGTCGTCGGCGCTGTCGATGTGCTTGTAGAGCGCCGGCTGCGTGACCCCGAGGCGGCGAGCGACGCCAGACACGCTGAGCGCGTCGAGCCCCTCCTCGTCGACCAGCCGAGCCGCCTCCGCCACCACCGCATCGCGATCGAGCGACGGTCGGGGAGCAGCGGCTCCGCTGGTGCGCTTGCCGCCCCTGGTCACGTCGTGCCCGTCTGGACGAGGAGGGCGATCGCCGCTGCGGCCGCCAGGACCAGGACAGCGGTGCGCACGACCTGGTCGGGCACGTGGTGGCTGGCGATGCCGCCGGCCGCGTAGCCGGCGAGCCCCCCTGCGACCAGCACGATGGTGGACCGGTCGAGCGCCATGGGGCCCCGGGTCAAGACCGCGGCGAGGTCGATCACGAGGAAGAAGGCGGCCAAGGTGGCTCGCGACTCGGTCACCGGCCGGCCGGACCTGAGCGCTTGCAGCGCCACCGGCGGGCCGGCCATGCCCGCCGTAACTCCCATGGCGCTGGACGCCATGCCGGCCCACATCCAGTCCCGGGACCCGCCGGGGAGGGGAGGGGCGAGGCGATGCTGCTGGGTGGCCATGAGGCCCACGGCGGCGAGCGTCACGGTGGCCGCGGTCACGAGCAGCAGCTTGCCTGGTGCGAGGAGCGCGAGGCCGATCGCTGCCGGCACCACGGCCAGCGCGGGGCCGACGAGGCGTCGCAGCACCACCGGGTCGAAGTCGTGGCGCTCGCGGGCCAGCACCAGCCCGTCGACGGCGACGGCCATCGTGGCGGCGGCACGCAGACCGTGCCACGGCCCGAGCAGCAGAGCGCACGCCGGGGTGGCGATCAGCGAGAAGCCGAAGCCGCTGATCGACTGGGCGAACGCGCCTGCTGCCACCGCCAGCACGACGAGCACAGGGCCGACACCCATGTCAGCGCGAGAAGCGGACTTCGCCGCCGACGATGGTGTGCTGCACGCCGATCTCAGCGATGGCAGCCGGCTCGACGGCGCAGGGATCGGAGTCGAGCACGACCAGGTCGGCCAGCTTGCCCGGCTCGATCGTGCCCTTCACGTCCTCCTCGAAGCTGAACCGCGCGGCGTCGCTGGTGTAGCCGCGAAGCGCCTCGGCGGGGGAGATCCGCTGCTCGGGCCCGAGCTCGCGGCCGCTGCTGGTCACACGGTTCACGGCCGCCGAGATGGTGAACAGCGGGTCGACCGGCGTGACCGGGCAGTCGCAGTGCAAGCCGAACGTCATCCCGCGGTCGACGACCGAGCGCAGCGGGCTGATGCGCGCCGCGCGCTCGGGGCCGAGGAAGCGATCGCGGTGGCGATCACCCCAGTAGTAGACGTGGTTCACGAACACCGACGGGAGGATCCCGGCCGCCGCGATCCGGTCGAGCTGGTCCTCCCGGACGGTCTGCACGTGCTCGAGACGATGGCGGTGGTCGCGCTCTGGGGCGGACGAGATGGCCGCCTCGATCGCGTCGAGGGCCACGTCGATCGCGGCGTCGCCGTTGGTGTGCACGGCCACCTGGACCCCGGCGTCGTGGCTGCGACGCACGAGGTCGGTGAGCTCCTCGGCGGCGAGCACCGCCACGCCGGTGGCGTCGGGCCGATCGAAGTAGGGGGCGCTGAGGCAGGCGGTGTAGCCCTGGATCGAGCCGTCGGAGATGAGCTTCAAGCCTCCGATCCGCAGCCAGTCGTCAGGGGCTACGGCGATGTCGCCGGCGAGCAGCCCGTCGAGCAGGTGCCAGGCCAGGTACGGCGTGAAGCGGATCCCGAGACGGCCCGAGTCGCGCGCCGCAGCCATGGCCGAGAGCTGGCCCGGGTGGGTGACGAAAAGGTCGTGGGCACTGGTGACGCCGACGGAGAGGCAGCGGGCGGCCACCCGCTCGATGGCATCGACCAGATCGTCTGGACCAGGGGCGGGGAACTGGCGGCCCACCATCGCGATGGCCGCTGGCTCCTGGAGCTCGCCGGTCGGCTCGCCGGCGTCGTCGCGCACGATCCGCCCGCCCGTCGGGTCAGGCGTGTGCCGGTCGATGCCCGCCCGCTCGAGCACGAGCGTGTTGACGTAGGCGATGTGCCCCGAGCTGTGCTGCACCCTCACCGGGTGGGTGGTCGTGGCGAGGTCGAGATCGTGCCTGGTGAGGTGGCGCCGCTCGGCGATGCCCGAGTCGTCGTAGCCCCAGCTGGTGATGGGCGAGCCCTCCGGGCGCGCAGCGGCGAAGTCGGCCAGGCTGGCGACGACGTCGGCGACCGTCTTGTGCGGCGGCGTGCTCGTGACCGCTTCCGCCATGCCGAGCCCGACCATGACGGGGTGCATGTGGGTCTCGATGAAACCTGGCAGCACGGCCGCGCCGTGCAGGTCCACCACCTCGGCGCCATCACCCGCGGATCCGACCACCTGGTCGGTGGACCCGACGGCGACGATCCGCCCGTCCAGCATCGACACCGCCTCGACGACGCCCCCGCCCGCCATCGTGCGAACTCGTCCGTTGACCAGAACCAGCCCAGTGCCCATGAGGTTATGGTCTATCACCAAGAGGTGATAGGGGCTAACTGAGGCTGGATCAGCTGGGCGGCGGGAGCGGGGATGCCAGCAGGAAGGCGACCAGGCGCTCTGGCAGGTCTTGCTCGATGGGCAGGCCGTGGAGCGCGTGGTGCCAGATGATGGCGGGGCCGGCCTCCGCGATCAGGTCGAGGTCGGCGTCGGGTGAGAGGTCGCCCCGGTCGACGGCGGACCTGACCAGCTTGCGGAGGTGGTTGCGCTTGGCGCCGATGACGGAGCGCTCGAACGCGGCGGCGAGATCAGGGTTGCGGACCCGCTCCACGGCCAGGGTCACGAGCACCTTGCCGTCCGGACCGCGCAGCCGCGTGACCAGAGGTCGGAGCATGTCGGCGAGATCGGCCGCGAGGTCGCCGGTGTCGGGCAGGTCGTCCTCCATGTGCGCGCCGCGGCGCACGGCCTCGACCACCAGCTCCGCCTTGTTGGAGAACCGGCGGTAGATGGTGGCCTTGCCGACGCCCGCCAGTGCGGCGACGCCCTCGATGCTGACCCCGTCGTAGCCGTCGTCGACGAAGGCTTCGAGCGTGGCTCGGAGGATGGCCTCGTCTCGACTCGGGTCTCTCCTGCGGCCGGGCTTCGCGGCCTTGTCCTCGCTCACTGCGTCAGGCGTCCGTGCCCACCGGCACCGGCGAGGCGACGGGCTCGCCGGGCGCGGGCAGCTCCTCACGGGCCCGGGCCGGGAGGAAGCGAGCCACGCACAGCGCGGCCACTCCGGTGACCCCTGCCGCGATGGTGAACGCGAGGTGCATGCCGCTCACGAAGCTGGTGTTCCCGGCGTCGACGATCTGCGCGGCGAACGGCTGCGCCGCGGGGAGCTCCCGGGCGATGCCGATGGCCTGACCGACGTTGTCCTTGACGGCCTCGAGAAGTGGCGCGGGGAGGACGCTCGCGAGCTTGTCGGCCATCGAGCCGTGGAAGCTGCTGGCCAGCACCGAGCCGAGCACCGCCACGCCGACGGCGCCGCCCACCTGCCGGGTCGTGTCGTTCACGGCGGATCCGACGCCGGCCTTGGCCCGGGGCAGCGACCCCATGATCGAGTCGGTGGCCGGCGCCATGATGTTGGCCATCCCGAGCCCCATCACCATGCTGATCAGGATGACGTGGAGCATGTCGCTGCCGGCGTCGAGGGTGTTGAACAGCAGCAGCGACGCGGTGACGAGCAGCAGTCCCGCGGTCACCACCACCTTGTTCCCGAAGCGCTGGACCCACACGCTCGACAGCGGGGCGTTGACCATTAGGACGACGGCCTGGGGCAGCAGCACCGCGCCCGCCTTGATGGTGGAGTAGCCGAGGACGCTCTGGAGGTACTGCGTCAGCAGGAACAGCGCGCCGAACAGCGCGAAGAACGTGAGCGTGATCGCGCCGCTGGCGGCGCTGAACCGGGGGTTCTCGAAGAACCGCACGTCGAGCATCGGATGCGAGCTGCGCAGCTCCCACACCATGAACAGGGCGAGCAGCACGCCGCCGGCCACGAAGGCAGCCGCCACGGACCCAGCGCCCCATCCCTTCGATGGCGCCTCGATGACGGCCCAGAGCAGCGCGGTCAGCCCCGCGATCGACAAGACGGCGCCCACCGGGTCGAGGCGAGGTCGGGCGGGGTCGCTCGACTCGGGCACCAGCAGGTATCCGAGAACGAGCCCGATGAGGAGGATCGGGATGTTCACGATGAAGATCGAGCCCCACCAGAAGTGCTCGAGCAGGAAGCCTCCCGTGATCGGACCGAGGCCGATCCCGAGCGCCGACACGCCGGCCCAGATCCCGATGGCCTTGCCCCGCTCGGCTGGATCGGTGAACACGTTCGTGATGATGGAGAGGGTCGACGGCATGATGAACGCGCCCCCGATGCCCATCAGCGATCGGGTGGCGATGAGCATGTCGGGCGACGTGGCGAACGCGGAGAGCACCGACCCCACGCCGAACACGAGCAAGCCCCCGGCCAGCGCCCGGTAGCGGCCGAAGCGGTCGCCCAGGCTGCCGGCGGTGAGCAGCAGACCGGCGAACACGATCACGTAGGAGTCGACGATCCACTGGAGCTGGCTGGCCGATGCGCCGAGCCCGGCGTCGGCGGTCGGCCGCGACAGCGTGGGGAGCGCGACGTTGAGGATCGTGTTGTCGAGCGTGATGACGATCAGGCTGGTGCAGAGCACCAGCAGGGTGAGCCAACGCCGCTGGTAGGCGATGTCCGGGTCGAGCAGGTCCGCGCGTCGCATCCGTCAATTACTAGACGTGGCCGGATCGAAACGCAAGCGTCTTGCTATTGATGCGGAGTGGAGCGACGCCGGCGGTGGAGTAGACCGTCGAGGGTGTCGAGCCCCCTTCCCGAGGCGCTGATCAGCGCGGCAGAGCGGCTCTTCGCCGAGCGGGGGTCGGAGGCCGTGAGCCTGCGGGAGATCAACACGGCGGCCGGCTCCACCAACGCCAGCGCGATCCAGTACCACTTCGGGGGGCGTCGCGGGCTGGTGAAGGCGGTGCTCGCGAAGCACGAGGTCGACATCGAGCGGCGGCGCCACGAGATGCTCGACGCCTACGAGCAGCGCCGCGAAGACGACCTCCGAGCGCTTGCCGCCGCGCTCGTGGAGCCGATCGCCGCCGAGCTCGCCACCGATGGTGGGCCCGGCTACCTGCAGCTCGTCGCCGACCTCTACAACCGGCCCAACCCCACCTTTGAGCCCGGCGCCGCTGACGACCCCACGACGAGCCTGGGCCGCTGGCGCCAGCTGGTCCGCCCGCTGCTCAGCCCCGAGGCAGTCCGCCTGCACCGCCGGTTCGACTCGCTGCGGTTCGCCGTGTCCGAGGTCGCCCGCCGCAGCCG
>DATCYI010000064.1:0-2347 GCA_036570385.1 Acidimicrobiales bacterium
GCTGGCGCTGTTCGGCGACATCGCCGAGGCGCGACTGCGCATGGTCGACCTGATCGCGGAGCTCAACGACCACACAGAGGTCGAGGAGACCGCCCTGTTCCCAGCCATGCGCGAGTCGACGATGGAGCTGACCGCGGCATCTCTCGTGGCTGACCACCGTCGCCTCGACGCGCTCATCGAGGAGGCCGACGCGGCGAGCGACGCCGCGTGGCCGAGCATCGCCGTGGAGCTGCTCGCGGTGCTGGCGGACCACATCCGTCGTGAGGAGTACGACGTCTTCCCCGCCGCCGTGCAGCTGGTGCCGCCGGCCCGCTGGGACAGCGCCGTGCCGCACGCCCAGCTCGCCTGATCGACGCCTCCGACGTCTGACGCATCGTCCCCTGTGGGACGGTGAAGGGCATGCTCATCGAGGACTACGCCCTCATCGGCGATACCCAGACCGCGGCACTCGTGGGACGGGACGGCTCGATCGACTGGCTGTGCCTGCCCCGCTTCGACTCCGGTGGCTGCTTCGCGGCGCTGCTCGGAGACCGCTCGAACGGGCACTGGCGCATCGCTCCCGAGGCCGAGCCGGTGCGGGTGGAGCGCCGGTACGTCCCCGGCACGCTCGTGCTGGAGACGACGTTCCACACACCCGAGGGCACCGTGCGGCTGATCGACTGCATGCCGATCCGCGGCACGGCGCCCGACGTGGTCCGCGTGATCGAGGGAGTGTCCGGCGCGGTGCCCATGGCGATGGACCTCGTCGTGCGCTTCGACTACGGCTCGACGGTTCCCTGGGTTCGCCGGCTCAACGGCACGCTCTCGCTGGTTGCCGGGCCCGATGCGCTCGAGCTGGCCACCCCCGTCCCGCTGCACGGCGAGAACCAGTCCACCAAGGCGGCCTTCACCGTGCGCCCCGGCGACCGGGTGCCGTTCGTGCTCACCTGGCACGAGCCCACCGAACCGGTGCCGAAGCGAGCAGACCCCGACCACGCCATCCCCGACACCATCGCCTGGTGGGAGACCTGGTCGCAGCAGTGCACCGACCAAGGGCGCTGGCACGACGACATCGTCGGCTCGCTCGTCACCCTCAAGGCGCTCACCTACGCGCCGACCGGCGGCATCGTCGCCGCCCCCACCACGTCGCTGCCCGAGGTGGTCGGCGGCGTCCGCAACTGGGACTACCGCTACTGCTGGCTCCGCGACGCGACCTTCACGCTGCAAGCGCTGATGACCGCAGGCTACGACGCTGAGGCCGTCGCCTGGCGCGACTGGCTGGTGCGGGCCATCGCCGGCGACCCCTCGCAGCTCCAGATCATGTACGGCGTGGCCGGCGAGCGGCGCCTGCCGGAGCTCGAGCTCCCGTGGCTGGCCGGCTACGAGGGCAGCGCTCCCGTGCGGATCGGCAACGGGGCCGCCCAGCAGCGCCAGCTCGACGTGCCCGGAGAGGTGATGGACGCCCTCCACCAGGCGCGTCTTGCTGGCATCCCGGCCGACGCTCAGACCTGGGCGGTGCAGCGCGCTCTGCTCGACTGGCTCGAGTCCGGCTGGCGCGAGCCCGACAAGGGGTTGTGGGAGTCGCGCGGAGACCCTCGCCACTTCGTGCACTCCAAGGTGATGTGCTGGGTGGGGTTCGACAGGGGCATACGGGCGGTCGAGGCCTTCGGCGCCGATGGGCCGGCAGACCGGTGGCGGGCCCTGCGCGAGGAGGTGCACGCCGAGGTGTGCCGCGAGGGCTGGGACCCCGCTCGGCGCACGTTCACGCAGTCGTACGGCTCGACCGAGCTCGACGCGAGCCTGCTCATGATCCCGATGGTGGGGTTCCTGCCGCCCAGCGACGAGCGCGTGGTCGGCACCATCGAGGCGGTGCAGCGCGAGCTCAGCGTCGACGGCTTCATCGAGCGGTACCCGACCAGCACCGGGACGTCCGTCGACGGCCTGCCGGGGCGCGAGGGGGCGTTCCTGCTGTGCACCTTCTGGATGGCAGATGCGCTGGCCCTCATCGGCCGGGTCGACGAGGCGACTGCGCTGTTCGAGCGCTTGCTCGCCCTGCGCAACGACGTCGGTCTCCTCGCCGAAGAGTACGACCCGGTGGCCGGTCGCCAGCTCGGCAACTTCCCGCAGGCGTTCAGCCACATCGGCCTGGTCAACACCGCCCTGAACCTCACAGGGGTGACGAGCCCGACGACGCGGCGAAAGGAGGCCTGATGCGAGCGATGACCGTGATCCCGAGCACCTCCGGGAGTGCCGCGATCAGCTCGTTCGACGAGCCCGTCGG
This sequence comes from Acidimicrobiales bacterium, assembly GCA_036570385.1. GTDB lineage: Bacteria > Actinomycetota > Acidimicrobiia > Acidimicrobiales > VFJN01 > VFJN01. Next base: position 2,261 of record DATCYI010000064.1, read on the forward strand.
CACCGGCGAGGTGCTCGTCGCTGGAGTGGCCGTCGGCATCTGCGGCACCGACGTGGAGATCGCTGACGGGCTCTACGGCACCGCCCC
>DATCYI010000065.1:0-9035 GCA_036570385.1 Acidimicrobiales bacterium
CGCTTCGCGCCGGTGCGCCCGCCCGGCGTGGTGCGGACCCGGGCGTGCTCGACGACGGAGGGGAGGTGGACCTCGGGGGCGTAGGAGCTCCAGTCGACGACCCGCGGGTCGAAGCAGAAGGCCTCGCGGTCGGCCTCGGGGAGCCGCTCCCAGCGAGCCAGGAGGTTGTCGACCCCGTAGATGGCCTCGCACTCGGCGTAGGCGCCGTAGAGCTCCACGTAGGCGAGGGCCCGCTCGACGTCTGCCTTCTTCTCCTCCAGCGTCGCCGCCCAGGAGGCCTGCTTGCCCCGCAGCGGCAGGGACTGCAGGGCGTGCTCGCCGCGCTCGATCGCCGACTTGGCCCGCTCGAGCTGGCGCTGCACCCGCCCGCGGCCCGGGAAGGACCACTCCGGCACGATGATCGGCTGGCCCTCTGGGTCGTAGATGGGGTGCTCGGTGAAGAACTCCCGGACCATGTCGACGAGGTGCCGGTACCGCAGCGGGTTCACCGAGCCGGAGGCCACCTGCGTGATGGCCGGTGCTTCGGGGACGGGCCCTGCTGCCGCATCGATGATCGCGGCCACCACGAGGTCGACCGGGATGACGTCGATCGTGCCCTCTGGAACGCCCGGGAACTCCTTCAGCAGGCCGCGGGCGTAGGAGATGATCACCGGCTCCGCCATGCGGAAGCCACGGATCCAGCCGGGGTACGGCTCCAGGTGCGACGACTCGATGATCGACGGCCGCACGATCGACACCGGAACTGCGCCACGGTTCTGCAGCAGCGCCCGCTCGCCGAGGGCCTTGGTGTAGGCGTAGGCATCGGGCCAGCCGAGCGACGCAGCACGCGAGCGCCCCGCCTCGACCATCTGCTCCTTCACCCACGCGGTGCGGCGCTGCTCGGTCTTCGCTGCGAGCGCCGGGATGCCGGCAGCTCCGAGCTCGCCCCGCGCCTCCTTGCGGAAGCGGGTCAGGGAGTCCGGCCGGCGGCTCTCGGCCTCGGCGTCGGTGCGGGCCTGGCGGGCGGCGCTGACCTCACTGCGCCAGTCCACGTCGACGTAGAAGGGGCTCTCGTGCACCGGCTGCTCCGGGGCGGCGCCCCGCCGGTTCCCGGCCACGTAGCAGGTGGACACCGACACCAGGTGAGGGCTCACTCCGAGGTCGTGCAGGGTCTGGACGATGCGGGAGGGGCCGAGCAGGTTGACCTCGACCGCGGAGTCGAGGGGGCTGTCGAAGGAGACGGTGGCCGCCGAGTGGATGATGACGTCGCAGCCGGCCAGCACGGCCCGGCCCGCGTCGTCGAGGGCGAGCCCGTCGGTGCCGACGTCGCCGGCGATCGGTGTGACCCGCTCGGCCACCAGAGCGGCGAAGCCGTCCTTGCCGTGCTCCTGGCGCAGCCGGTCGAAGGCGTTGTTGCCGAAGATCTCCCGCTTGGCCCGCTGCTCGACGGTGGCGCGCCGGCCAGGACGGATCAGCAGGACGAGCTCGCAGCCGGGCACGGAGCGCAGAAGCCGCTCGATGAGCGCGGTGCCGAGGAAGCCAGTGCCCCCGGTGATCGCGATGCGCTTGCCGTCGAGGCCCTCGGGGATCACGCCATCTGTCTACCATCTGGTAGATGGCGGTGGTGGAAGCGACTCAGGGCGGTACCGCCGACCGGATCCTCGTCGCCGCCATGGCCGCTTTCGGCACCCGCGGGTTCGAGGCCACCTCGCTCGACGACCTCGCCGGCGAGCTCGGGATCCGCAAGCAGACGATCCTCTACTGGTTCCCGTCGAAGGACGTGCTGCTCGAGGCCGTGGTCGATCGGTGCGCCGCCGAGGTGACCGGGCGTCTCGAGCGGGGCCTGGCCGGCGCCGGCGAGGGCTTCGGGCGGGTCGAGGCCATGGTCCGGGTGATGTTCCGGCTCGCAGCTCGGCACCCGTCGATGCTCGGCTTCCTCCGCGAGGTCACCCGGCTCGGGCCGCCGGCGTCGACCCGCCTGCTGGAGCAGCTCCAACCGCTGGTCGACCGCGCGGCGGGCTTCTTGACCGCCGAGATGGACGCCGGGCGGATGCGGCGCCACGACCCGCGGCTGCTGCTGCTCGCGTCGTACTCCATGGTCACGGGCCTCGCCACGGAGGTCGAGGTGCTCCGGGCCTTCGGGGAGGAGCCGACTCTGGCCTCACTGGTCCGCCGGCGTGACGAGCTGCTCTCCCTGCTGCGGGAATCGCTGGTGGTCACGTGACGGCGGCCACATGATCCGCCGGCGGCTCAGGTCGGTCGCCCCCTCGCCGATCTTGCAGGACATGGCTGGGTCCCCGTTCGATATCTCCGCGCTGTACCGGGCTCCTGTCACCGTGTGCTCATCGCAGGGCATCGGCAGGTACCGGGCCACCCTCGCAAGTCGTGACCGACTGGTCCTCGACCTCGACGACGTACCCGAGAGGGCGGTGCGTCCCGAGGTCGGCGACCTCGTGTCCGTCGGCTGCGCCGACCCCTCGGGCTGGCTGACCGGCGACGTGCGCGTCATCGAGAAGCGCCCCGACCGCCTCGTCACCACCTCGCCCGAGCTCCAGATGGCCCAGCGCCGCGCCGCTCACCGCGTGGCTGTCGCGATGCCCGTGGTCGTAGAGGTCGAGGACGGCGGCGAGGTGCTCAGCGTCGCCGGGCAGACGATCGACGTCTCAGCACTCGGCTTCTCCGCCCAGGTCGCCCCCGCGTCGATCCCCGAGGGCGAGGCTGTCCAGGCTCGGCTGACGCTCCCCAACGGCCACGAGGTCGAGGGCATGGTCGACGTCGTAGCTGGCGGGTCGGTGATCCGTGCCCGCTGGACGGCCGTCCCCGAGCGCAGCCGCGACCGCATCGTCGGCGTGATCAACCAGGTCCAGGCCAGCCGCCTGCGACGGGACTGACCCCGAACCCGAGATCTGTGGGCGCCAGAGCACGCAATGCGTGCCTCAGCGCCCACAGATCTTGTCGACCAAGCCGCCTACGGCTTGGTCGAGAGGCGGCTGCGGCGCTCGCGGCGCTCGAGGGCGAGCTCGACGAGCTCGTCGATCAGCGCTGAGTAGCTCAGGCCGCTGCCCTCCCACACCTTCGGGAACATCGAGATCGGGGTGAAGCCAGGCATGGTGTTCACCTCGTTGACGAAGATCTCGCCGGTGCTGTCGGCGTAGAAGAAGTCGACACGGGCCAGGCCCTCGCAGCGCAGCGCTGTGAACGCGCGCACGGCCATCGCCTGGATCTCCTCGGCCACGTCGTCGGGCAGGTCAGCCGGGATGATGCTGTCGGCGGCGCCGTCGACGTACTTGTCGTCGTAGTCGTAGAAGTCGTGGGTCGGTCGGATCTCGCCTGGCACCGACGCCCGCGGGTGCGCGTTTCCGATCACGCCGACCTCGATCTCGCGAGCGGTCACTCCCTGCTCGACCACCACCCACTCGTCGTACTCAGCGGCCACCGCGCAGGCCTGGGCCAGCTCGGCCGAGTCGGCGACCCGAGACACGCCCACGGATGAGCCGAGGTTGGCCGGCTTCACGAAGAGCGGGTAGCGCAACGCGGCGTCTCGCACCCGTGCGGGGGCGTCGGCCAGCTCGACGTCGCGCAGCCCGAGCCACGGCACCTGCGGGATCCCGTTGCCCGCGAGCACGTCCTTCGCCTTGAGCTTGTCCATGCTCAGCGCCGACCCCAGCACGCCGGAGCCGACGAAGGCGACGTCGGCCAGCTCGAGCAACCCCTGCATCGTGCCGTCCTCGCCCCGAGTTCCGTGCAGCAGCGGTAGCACGACGACCGGACGCTGGTCCTCGACGGTCGGGACGATGGCGGGCATCGGCTCGACCGCTTCGCCCACCGGCTCCAGGCGGTCAGGCGCTGCCGCGGGCAGGTGGCGGCCGGGTGCCGTGAGCTCCGCGACGGCATCCTCGGCCCGGATCCAGGTGCCATCGCGGGTGATGCCGATGGCCTCGATGTCGTAGCGAGCCGGATCGATCGCCCGAAGCACGTGGTAGGCGGACACGCAGGACACCTCGTGCTCCGCGGACTGGCCCCCGAACAGGACGATGAGTCGGACAGGCGGTCGATCCATGCGGAAAGTGTACGAGCGAGGTCACGCCCGCTCGGCCTGCCAGACTCGGCGGCGATGCAGCTGCGCACATCTGAGCTCGCCGCCGCGGTGTCAGGCCGGCTGGTCGGTCCCGACGTCGTGGTCGACGGGGCGACGCAGGACTCACGCGCCGTGCGACCTGGCCAGCTGTTCGTGCCGCTGGTCGCCGAGCGCGACGGTCATGCCTTCGTCGCCGCAGCGATCGAGGCCGGAGCCGGTGCCTACCTGACCAGCGCGGACCCGCTCGGGGGGACCGCGATCGTCGTCGCCGACACGCTCGCGGCCCTCCAGGACGCCGGTCGGCTCGCGCGCACCCGTCTGCCCGCACCGGTCGTCGGGATCACCGGCTCCGTGGGCAAGACCTCCGTGAAGGACATGCTGGCCGCGGTGCTGCGCCAGCGCATGGCGGTGGCCGCCAGCGAGCGTTCCTTCAACAACGAGATCGGCGTGCCCCTCACCTTGCTCGGCGCTCCCGACGGCACCGAGGCCGTCGTCGTCGAGATGGGTGCTCGGGGCGTCGGCCACATCGCCGACCTCTGCTCCATCGCCCTGCCCACCGTCGGCATCGTCACGCGAGTCGCCGCCGTCCACACCGAGGCCTTCGGAACGGTCGACGACGTGGCGCGGGCCAAGTCAGAGCTCGTGGCGGCCCTGCCTCCCACCGGCACGGCTGTGCTCAACGCCGACGATGAGCGGGTCGTCGCCATGCGCGCCGTCACCTCGGCTGAGGTCGTAACCTACGGCACCGCTGGCGACGTGACGGCTACCGACATCGTGCTCGACGAAGCCCTGCAGGGCCGGTACCGCCTCCGGTCGCCCTGGGGCGACGTCGACGTGGCGCTGGCAGTGCGCGGTCGCCACCAGATCGACAACTCGCTGGCGGCGGCGGCCGCCGCGCTCGTGTGCGGCGTCGACGTCGACGCGGTCGCCGCGGGGCTCGCCACCGCAGCCCTCTCTCCTTGGCGGATGGAGCTTAAGCGGGCGCCGAGCGGCGTGCTCGTGCTCAACGACGCCTACAACGCGAACCCGACGTCCGTCGCCGCCGCGCTGGAGTCGCTGGCCGCGCTGCCGGCCCGGCGGCGGGTCGCGGTGCTCGGGGTGATGGCCGAGCTCGGCCCCAGCTCAGATCAGGACCACGCCGAGGTGGCGGAGCGGGCACGGCAGCTCGGCATCGAGGTGCTGACGGTGGCCGCGCCCGCCTACGGGGCCAGTGACGTCGCCGACGTGGATGCTGCCGCAGCCGAGCTCGGCGACCTCGGCGACGGCGACGCCGTGCTCGTGAAGGGCAGCCGCGTCGCGGGCTTGGAGCGCCTGGCCGCCCTCCTGCTAGTGCTCTGACCACAAACCTTCGGCGGGGTCACGCCGGCCAGATGCACCGTTGGACGGCGTCCTGCTTCTCGCCGCAGCTACGGCTGCGCCTTCGTCGTGCGTCCTTGCCAACGGCACATCTGACTCGCCGTGCCACCCACCAAGGTTCATGGTCAGAGCACTGGCGGGCTGAGCTCAGATCAGGTCAGGTCGGCATACCAGGCGAGGCCGACCGCGATCACCGCACCGGCGAGGATCACGGCGGTGATCGACGTCAGCTCGATCAGTGGGCCCGCTATCAGGTTGCCGATCGGCACCGTGCCGCCGAAGCCCATCACCCAGAGAGCCATCACCCGACCGCGGTTGGCGTCGTCGAGTCGCTCCTGCAGCACCGTCGACAGCGACGTGATGATCGCGAAGTAGGCGACGCCCACCAGCAGGACCGCCGGGTAGGCCAGCACGGGCTGGCGCAGCACGGCGAAGACCGCGAGGAACAGGGCGAACACCACGAGCCCGACCCTGACCACCCGAGCCAGGCTGCGTCCGGCCAGCACGGTGCCGATCGACAGCGCCCCGGCCAGTGCACCCACCCCGAACGACGCGTACAGGATCCCGTACTGCGTGCTCTTCGCCTCGATCCCGAGGTTCACGTCGGCCAGCGTGGGCATCTGGCCGATGAAGGGGAGCGAGAGCAGCGAGAAGGCGAAGATGACGACGAGGCAGCGACCTACCACCCTGTCGTTGCGGGCGACCTGGAAGCCCGCGCCGAGCCGACGCAGTCCTCGCACCCCGCTCGTGTCCGGGATGGGAGCGGGGAGCCTGACCGACAGCAGCGACCAGATCACGAGCAGGTACGACGCCGCGTTGAACACGAAGACGACGTCGGCGCCGAAGCGGGCGAAGAGAGCCGATCCGATCACCGGTCCGATCACCCGAGAGCCGTTCATCTGCGCCGAGTTCAACGAGATGGCGCCGGCCAGGTCCGCCCGCCCGACCAGCACCGGCAGCAGTGCGCTGTAGGTCGGCCCGAACACCGCCTGACCCATACCGATCAGGAAGACGATCCCCACCAGCGCCGCCTTGGAGGGGTCGTCGACGCGCGCCACCCAGGCCAGCGCCAGGGAGAGGAACCCCTGCGTCACGGCGACGGTGACGAGCAGGCGGCGCCGGTCGAAGATGTCGGCGAGCAGCCCGCCGACCAGGGAGAACAGCAGGAGCGGTCCGAGCTGGGCGAAGAGCAGGACGCCGACGAAGGTGGGGCTCTCGGTGAGGTCGTAGGCCAGGGCGCCGAGCACGACGTTCTGCATCCACGTGCCGATGTTCGACAGGAACGCACCGATGAACACCCGCCTGAAGGTGGTGTGCCGCAGCGCGGAGCGAGCCGAGCCGGGCTTCAGGACCCGGTCGCCCTCCTCGAGCGCGTCGAGCGCGTCCTCGGCGACGGGCTGGCTGGGCGGCTCGACGCCCATGACAGGTTCGGTTGGTTCGGTGGGGGAGTGAGCCATGGCGGAGGCGGCAGCCTCGCGCCGGCGCGCCGCGTGAGGCGAGCCGGGGCCGGCGGTCAGGCCACGCCGTTGTTGACCCACGCCTCCACGGCTTCGGCCACCAGCTGGACGGCGATGGCGGCGACGAGCAGGCCCATGACGCGCGACAGGAGGTCGATCCCGTTGTCTCGCAGGAGCGTGGCGAAGCCGGTGGCGTAGCGCATCGATAGGTACACGACGAGGAGGACCGACGCGATGGCCAGCACCACGGAGATCGCCCCGCCGAGCCCGTCGGCCTCGCGCGTGTAGAGCATCGTCGCGGCGATCGCTCCGGGGCCGGCCAGCAGGGGCGTGCCGAGGGGCACGAGGGCGATGTTCGTCTCGCCCGACGCGAGCGTGGGGGCGCCGCCCGCGGGACGCAACAGCTCGAGGGCGATGATGAGCAGCAGGAGGCCGCCGGCGACCTGCAGCGCCTCGATCGAGATGCCGAGCAGGTGCAGCACCTGCTGGCCGCCCAGGGCGAAGGCGAGGATCACGGCTCCGGCCACCGTCGAGGCGAGCAGCGCGCTCCTGTGGCGTTGTGCCGCCGACTGGCCCCGGGTGAGCGACAGGAAGATCGGGATGTTGCCGATCGGGTCCATGATCACGAGCACCGTCACGAACGCGGTTCCGAAGAGGTTGGCGTCCAGCGTGATCTCGGGCACGCCCTGCACGATACGGTCGATGGCCATGAGCTGGACGACAGCAGACATCCCGGACCAGGCCGGGCGCGTCGCTGTGGTCACCGGAGCCAACGGCGGGCTGGGGCTGGAGACCGCGAAGGCGCTCGCGGGGGCTGGAGCGCACGTGGTGATGCCCAGCCGCAACGAGGCCAAGGCCGAAGCGGCTGCGGCCAGCATCCGCGCCGTGCACCCTGCGGCGTCGCTCGAGGTGATCGCCTGCGACCTGTCCTCCCAGAGCTCGACGAAGCGGGCGGCCGGCGAGATCCGCGATCGCCACCAGCGGATCGACCTGCTCGTCGCCAACGCGGGGGTCATGGCCATCCCCCGTCGCATCAGCGAGGACGGCTGGGAGATGCAGCTCGCCACCAACCACCTCGGCCACTGGACCTTCATCGGGCTGCTGCTCGACCGGATGCTCGATGTCGAGGGCTCCCGGGTGGTTTCGGTGACCAGCGAGGTCCACAAGGCCGGGCGCATCGACTTCGACGACCTCCACGGCGAGCGGCGCTACAGCCGCTGGAGGGCCTACGCGCAGTCCAAGCTGGCCAACATGCTCTTCGCGTGCGAGCTGAGCCGCCGGCTGCTGGCCGGAGGCCACGCCACCATCGCGGGTGCCGCCCACCCCGGCTACTCCGCCACCGACCTGCAGGCCGTCGGGCCGCGCATGGGCGGTCGGCGCGTGGTGGAGCAGCTCTTCGGCCTGGCCAACCGCTTGGTGGCCCAGAGCGCGGCGATGGGCGCGCTGCCGACGCTCTACGCCGCCACCGCGCCCGGCATGGTGAGCGGGATGCTGATCGGCCCGGACGGGCCGTTCGAGATGCGCGGCTACCCGCAGCCCACCATGCCGTCCCGGCGGGCCCAGGACGCGGCCCTCGCCGGCCGCCTCTGGGAGCTCAGCGAGTCGCTCACCGGCGTTTCCCTCCCGGTCTGACCAAGCGTGGCTACGGTCCGGGCATGGACTTCCGCCGCACGACGATCGCCGACCTAGCCGCCGACGTCCGCTCAGGACGCACGAGGGCTCGAGATCTCGTGGAGGTGGCGCTCGCTCGCATCGAGGAGGTCGATCAGCGGGTCAACGCGTTCGTAGCCGTCGATGCCGACGGGGCTCGCGAGCAAGCCGATGCTGTCGACGCGCGCGTGGCCGCCGGTGAAGACGTCGGTCCGCTGGCCGGCATCCCGCTCGGCGTGAAGGACCTCGAGGACGCCGCCGGGTTCCGCACGACGCAAGGCTCCGCGGCCCACGCCGACGCGGGGCCGGCAGCGGCCGACTCGCCTCTGGTGGAGCGCCTGCGCGCCGCCGGGTGCGTGGTGGTGGGAAAGACCAACACCCCGGAGCTGGGTCACAAGGCCGACACCACCAACCCGCTGTTCGGCTCGACGCGCAACCCCTGGAACCTGGAGCGCAGCGCCGGAGGCTCCTCCGGCGGGTCGGCAGCGGCCATCGCGGCTGGGATGGTCCCGCTG
>DATCYI010000066.1:0-19398 GCA_036570385.1 Acidimicrobiales bacterium
GAGACGTCGACCGCCTGGCCGACCGCTGCGCCGCGGTCGAGCGGCGGGTCCGTTCGCTCGAGGCCCGCCACGGCGCGGTGGCCGCCAACGGCGACCCTGGGGCGGTGGCCGACATCCAGCAGCACCTGCTGGCCCGGCTCACGACGGCAGGCACCGCAGGCCCTCACGGCGATCCGGTGCCCGTGGTGCTCGACGAGGCCTTCCTGCTCGTGCCCGCAGACCGGAAGTGGGACCTGCTCGACATGCTGCGGCGGCTGGCCGAGCGCCACCAGATCGTCTACCTGAGCGACGATCCGTTCGTGGCCGCGTGGGCCCGCCAGCAGGTGGCCGACGGCAACGTCACCCTCCTGGAGCTCGACCCCGCCGAGCTCTGAGCAGCAGATCAGCCGTCAGTCGAGGCGGCGCAGCTGCTCTCGATAGGTGCGACCGCGCTCGAGGTAGACCCAGGCGCCCGGCGCGATCTGCGTGGCCGCGTCGACGGAGTCGGGCTTGATCTTGGCGGGGATGCCCAGCGCCATGGCCCCGGTGGGCACCACCGTGGAGCCGCTCACGACGGCGCCCGCGCCGACGAGCGCACCAGGCTCGACCACCGCACCGTTGAGGACGATGGCCCCGGAGCCGACCAGCGAACCGTCGCCGATCCGGCAGCCCTCGAGGTGGACGTTGTGCCCGATCACGCACTCGGCTCCGACGCGCGTCGGCGTGATCGGCGTCGTGTGCACGACGGTTCCGTCCTGGATGGACGTGCGCGCTCCGATGACGATCCCGCCCGGGTCGCCCCGCAGCACCGCGCACGGCCAGACGGATGCCTCTGGACCGATCGTCACCTCGCCGATGATGACGGCGTCGGGGTGGATGTAGGCGGTGGGGTCGATGTCGGGCTCGATGTCGCCCAGTGCGTAGATCGGCATGGCTCCCAGATCGTCAGGTCAGATGGCGAAGCGGCCGTAGCCGCCCCGGAAGAACAGCAGCGGCGCGCCGTCGTGCTCGACGTCGAGGTCGCGCACCCGGCCCATCACGCACACGTGGTCGCCGGCGTCGACCACCGAGTCGATGTCGCAGTCGATCCACGCGAGCACTCCACCGAGCAGCGGGGATCCGGATCCGGCCTGGTGCCAGGCGATGCCCGCGAACTTGTCGTCCTCCTTGGACGCGAAGCGCCGGCAGATCCCCTCCTGGTCCTCGGCGAGGATGTTGACGCAGAAGGACCCGGCCGCCTCGATGCGGGGCCACGTGCTGGAGCTCCGCCCGGCGAAGAAGGCCACCAGCGGCGGCTCCAGCGACACCGAGGCGAAGGAGCCCACGGCCATGCCGACCGGACCGTCGCCGTCGTCGGCGGTGATGACGGTGACGCCCGTGGGGAAGTGGCCGAGGACCTGGCGGAACTTGGCCGAGTCGAACGAGGTGGGTGTGGTCACGAAGGGCGAGGGTAACCGGGGCGGCTCGGCGCCTCGGTCAGCGCGTGGGCGCCTCAGCCGCCGTAGGCGACGACCATGCCCTCGTGGGCGGCGACGACCTCGCTGATGCCGCTGCCGCGCGCCAGCTGGCGGGCGTGGGCGAGGATGGCGTCGATGGTGGCGTCGTCATGCGTGGGGTCGTGGTGGAACAGCGCCAGGCGCTTGGCCCCCGCCTCCTTGGCGACGGTGACCGCGTACTCGGCCGTGCAGTGGCCCCACGTCGCCTTCGGCGGGAACTCCTCGGGGGTGTACTGCGCATCGTGGATCAGCAGGTCGACGCCGTCGCACAGCGCGAGCACCTCGTCGCTGACCTCGTTGGAGAAGTCGGCGGGCATCTGGTGGTCGGACACGTAGGCGACCGTGGCTCCGCCGAGCTCGACGCGGTACCCGTTGGTGAGCCCGCAGTGCGGCACCGGGCGGACGGTGACCTTGGCCCCGTCGATCTCGAGCTCCGTGGACCAGACGTCGTGGAAGTGGATGTCACCCAGCAGGTCGGCGGTCCGCACCGGGAAGAACGGCGGCCGCATCAGCTGGTTGAAGGCCTCGCCCAGGCTGCCCTCGTCGGCCTGCGGAGGTCCGTAGACGTCGAGGCGGGCGCCGGGCTGCAGCACCGGCGAGAAGAACGGGAGGCCTTGCACGTGGTCCCAGTGCATGTGGGTGAGCAGCGCCGATCCCCGGAACGGCTTGGCCGGGTCCATGGTGGCGCCCCAGAAGCGCAGGCCGGTGCCGAGATCGAAGACGATCGGTTCGTGGCCCGGCGCTTCGAGCGCGACGCAAGAGGTGTTGCCGCCGTAGAAGCGGTTCGCGTCGCAGGGACAAGGTGTCGATCCCCGCACGCCGAAGAAGCTGACGTTCAGCAGTTGTCCGTCCCCCCGTTCACAACCCGTTCGAGGCACGTTACTTGCCGCCCTCACGTGGTCGCCCAGATGTGACGAGATTCTCAGCGACTGCGGCTAGCACGCCGGTCGCGAACGCGAGCGGTACGGTCCCCGGCCATGACGATCTCCGAAGGCCGCGCCGCCGGTCACGACGTCGAGCTGGCCTACCTCGAAGCGGGCAGCGGTCCGCTCGCCCTGTGCCTCCACGGCTTCCCCGACAGCCCCCACACGTGGCGCCACCTGCTGCCGGCGCTGGCTGACGCGGGCTACCGCGCGGTCGCCCCCTACCTGCGCGGCTACGCGCCCTCGGACGTGGCGGGCGACGGCTGCTACCAGACCGCGGCCCTCGCCCTCGACGCCTGCGCGCTCCACGAGTCGCTCGGCGGTGGCGACGACGCGGTGATCATCGGCCACGACTGGGGCGCGATGGCGACCTACATCGCGGCGAACCACGAGCCCGAGCGCTGGCGCAAGGTCGTGACCATGGCGGTGCCGCCCGCGGCTGCGGTCGCCGGCGGCTTCCTCACCTACGACCAGCTCCAGCGGTCCTGGTACATGTTCTTCTTCCAGCACCCCCTTGCCGACATGGTGGTGCCGATGGACGACCTCTCGTTCATCGACCGCCTGTGGGCCGACTGGTCGCCTGGCTACGACGCATCCGACGACCTGCCCGCCGTCAAGGACTGCCTGCGCGACCCCGCCAACCTGTCCGCCGCGCTCGGCTACTACCGGGCGACGCTGTCGGGCGTCGGAGTCGCTCCCGCGCTCGACGCCGTGCAGGCCAAGGGCAACGAGGTCACGGCCCAGCCCACGCTGTACCTGCACGGCCGCACAGACGGCTGCATGGGTCTCGAGGTGGCGGAAGGGGCGACGGCGTCGCTCACGTCGCCTGGGTCGCGGATGGAGGTCGTCGACGACGCCGGCCACTTCCTGCACGTCGAGCGCCCCGACCACGTCAACGCCCTGATCCTCGACTTCCTCGCCGAGTAACCCGTCAGGCGAGGTGGGCCCACTGGACGCGGCAGGTGTAGGGCAGAGGGAAGGGCTCGGGGCGGCGCCGCACCAGCTCGACGACCTCGGCGGCGAGTCGCTCGCGCTCGGTGCGGGGCATGGTTGCGATGTAGCTGATCGACCGCACCCGCTCGGCGAGCAGCTCCCGGGTCATCGGCTGGTCCCAGCGCACGGAACGCTCCTCCAGCGGTGAGAACCGGCCGCAGGCGGCCACGATGCCGGCCCAGCTGACGTGCTGGTAACGGGAGACGGTGCGCTCGTGCCAGCGGATCAGCCGGCTCATCTCCGCGACCCACGGCGTCGTCTCGTCGCGCTCGTTCCAGAGGATCGCCAGGCGCCCGCCGGGGCGCAGCACTCGAGCGATCTCTGTCAGCGCGGCTGGCGCATCGAACCAGTGGAACGCCTGGGCGACGGTGACCACGTCGATCGAGTCGTCGTCGGCCGGGATCTCCTCGGCGGTTCCCTCGATGGCCAGGACCTCGGGCAGCACCGTCGCCAGCTGGGCGCGCATCCCCTCCACCGGCTCGACCGCCGTGAGGTCGGGGCCGAGCTCTGTGAGGCGCCGGGTCAGCTTGCCGGTGCCGGCCGCGAGGTCGAAGACCCTCGTGTCGGGGCCGATGCCCACGTCGTCGCGCAGGACGGCGAGCGCTTCGTCCGGATAGCTGGGGCGAGCAGACTCGTAGGCGGCCGCCGCCGCGCCGAAGCCGCGGGCCGCCACGTCGTCAACCGGCACTGGCCACCTCGTTCTCGGCGACCAGGACCCGGTTCACTTGTCGTCTGCGAAGACTGCTGCGTCGTCGTAGGGGAACTGCCGCTGGGGCGCCTTGTCCCGCTTCCAGACCATCAGCTTGCGACGGAAGTAGCAGACCTCGTCGCCCTTCTGGTTGATGCCCTTGGTCTCGACGGTGACGATGCCCCGGTCGCCCTTCGAGGTCTCCTTGACGTCGAGCACCTTCGTCACCGCGTAGATGGTGTCGCCGTGGAAGGTGGGCTTGGCGTGGAGCAGCGACTCGATCTCTAGGTTGGCGATGGCGGCGCCGCTGACGTCGGGCACGCTCATGCCGAGGACCAACGAGTAGACGAGGTTGCCCACAACCACGTTCTTGCCCTGGACGGTCTCGTTCTCCGCGAACCACTCGTTGGTGTGCAACGGGTGGTGGTTCATCGTGATCATGCAGAACAGGTGGTCGTCGTACTCGGTGATCGTCTTGCCGGGCCAGTGCTTGTACACGTCGCCGGGGACGAAGTCCTCGAGGTGGCGACCGAAGGGGCGGTCGTGCGTGGTCATCGCCCCCGACCCTAGGAGCGCGACCCGTCGGTCGACCAGCCGGTCCGGGCCGTTCCGGGCGATTCCGTGCCGGAAGGGGACCGTCGGTAACCTCGCCGCCATGCCGACCGCAGATCTGTCCGCCGCCGCCGACGCCGTCGAGCTGGCCGCCCGAGTCGTCGAGCAGGGAACGCAGGCCCTCGCCGACGGGGGCGGGCCCGACGTGGCCCAGGCCCTCGGGTACGACCTGGCCCACGCGGCCGCCGCCGTGGAGACCGCGAGGGCGATGCTCGACTACGGGACCAAGGGCGATCTCGAAGCGTCGATCGCCTGCGCGTTCGTGGCCGACGCCGTCGGCGAGCTGGCCACGAAGCTGTTCGGCCGGGAGGCGGCTTGGGGCGTCGACCCCGGCGTGCTCGATCCCGCCCGCGGCTTCTGCGCCACCTACCGCGACGCCGACTTCCTCGCCGGGCTGGCCGGCCAGGACGGTCCTCGCCACCTCGACGACGACTTCGAGCTGGTGCAGGACACGTTCCGCCGCTTCGCCGACGACAAGCTCGCCCCGATCGCCGAGCACATCCACCGCCACAACGACGACATCCCCGAGGAGATCATCAGCGGCCTGGCCGAGATGGGCGCCTTCGGCCTGTCGATCCCCGAGGAGTACGGCGGCTACGGCAGCGGCGGCGAGTCCGAGTACATCGGCATGGTCGTCGCCACCGAGGAGCTGTCCCGCGGCTCCCTCGGCGCCGGCGGCTCGCTCATCACCCGCCCCGAGATCCTCACCCGCGCCCTGGTGAAGGGCGGCACGGAGGAGCAGAAGCAGGAGTGGCTGCCGAAGCTGGCCACCGCTGAGGTGCTCAACGCTGTGGCCGTCACGGAGCCCGACTACGGCTCCGACGTCGCCGGCATCAAGGTCAGCGCCACGAAGACCGACGGCGGCTGGCTCGTCAACGGCGTGAAGACGTGGTGCACGTTCGGCGCCCGGGCCGACGTGCTGATGCTGCTCGCCCGCACCGACCCCGACCGCTCGAAGGCCCACCGCGGCCTGTCGATGTTCGTCATCCCGAAGGAGCGCGGCGAGGGCCACGGCTTCGTGCTCGACCAGGTCGCCGGCGCCGACGGCGGCGCTCCGGGTGGCGGCCGCATGGAGGGTCGCCCGATCGACACGATCGGCTACCGCGGCATGCACTCCTACGAGATCGCCTTCGACGCCTGGTTCGTGGCCGACGCGAACCTGGTCGGCGGCGAGGAGGGGCTGGGCAAGGGCTTCTACCTGCAGATGGCCGGCTTCGAGAACGGCCG
Organism: Acidimicrobiales bacterium; assembly: GCA_036570385.1. Taxonomy (GTDB): domain Bacteria; phylum Actinomycetota; class Acidimicrobiia; order Acidimicrobiales; family VFJN01; genus VFJN01. The sequence goes on from DATCYI010000066.1 coordinate 5,919, forward strand.
ACTCCAGACGGCGGCGCGCGCCGTCGGCGTGATGCAGGCCGCCTACGAGGCCGCCAAGCAGTACGCCGAGGATCGCGTCGTGTTCGGCACGCCCATCTCCGAGCTCCAGCTCACCAAGGTGAAGCTGGCCCGGATGGCCGTCACCATCCAGGCCTGCCGCCAGGCGGCCTACGCCGTCGCCAAGCAGATGGCCAAGGGCGAGGGGAGCCTCGAGGCCGCCCAGGTCAAGGCCTACGTCTGCAAGGCCGCCGAGTGGGTCACGCGCGAGGCCATGCAGATCCACGGCGGCATGGGCTACGCCGAGGAGTACGACGTCAGCCGCTACTTCGTCGACGCCCGCGTCCTGTCCATCTTCGAAGGCGCCGACGAGACCCTCTGCCTCAAGGTGATCGCCCGCCGCATGATCCAAGGAGCCAAGTGATGCGCTCAGCCAAGGACTTCTTCCGCCCCCTCGCCGTCGGCGCGCCCGAGCCGCTGCGCGAGATCCCGTTCCCGCCGTCGCGGATGATCCACTTCTTCGATCCGAGCAACGAGAAGATGGCGGCCAAGGTGCCGGACCTCGCCAAGAAGGTCGACATCCTCCTGGGCAACCTCGAGGACGCCATCAAGGCCGACAACAAGGAGGCCGCCCGCGAGGGCCTCGTGCGCATCGCCTCCGAGACCGACTTCGGCGACACCCAGCTGTGGACCCGAGTCAACGCCCTCGACTCGCCCTGGGTGCTCGACGACCTCGTGCGCCTGGTGCCGGCGATCGGCCACAAGCTCGACGTGATCATGATCCCGAAGGTCGAGGGGCCCGAGGACATCCACTACGTCGACCGCCTCCTCGCACAGCTCGAGGCCAAGGCCGGCCTCGAGCGCCCGATCCTCGTGCACGCGCTGCTCGAGACGGCCCGCGGCGTGGCCAACGTCGAGGAGATCTGCGCGGCCTCGCCCCGGATGCAGGGCCTGTCGCTCGGCCCCGCCGACCTGGCCGCCAGCCGTCGCATGAAGACCACCCGCGTGGGCGGAGGCCACCCCGGCTACCTGGTCCGCCAGGACCCGAAGGACGGCGACATCGAGGGTGAGCGCCCGTCGTACCAGCAGGACCTGTGGCACTACACGATGGCTCGCATGGTCGACGCCTGCGCCGCCAACGGCATCCTCCCGTTCTGGGGCCCGTTCGGCGACATCAAGGACGTGGTGGCCTGCGAGGACCAGTTCCGCAACGCCTTCCTCCTCGGCTGCGTCGGCGCCTGGAGCCTGCACCCGGTCCAGATCGACATCGCCCGCAAGGTGTTCTCCCCCGATCCCGCCGACGTGGCCCACGCCCGACGGGTCATCGAGGCCATGGGCGACGGCACAGGCGCCGTGATGCTCGACGGCCGCATGGAGGACGACGCTTCCGTGAAGCAGTGCCAGGTGATGGTGAACCTCGCCGAGCAGCTCGCCGCCCGCGACCCGGAGCTGGCCGACCTCTACGCCAAGGCCGGGGCGGAGGCGGGCGCCTGATGGCCGCCGACGTCACCCTGCGGCCGCGCCGGTCGGTGCTCTACATGCCGGGAGCCAACGAGCGCGCCCTGGAGAAGGCGCAGACCATCCCGGCCGACGCGCTCATCCTCGACCTCGAGGACGCCGTGGCACCCGACGCGAAGCCCGAGGCGCGCGACCGCGTGTGCGCGGCAGCGACGTCAGGGGCCTACGGCCGACGCGAGATCGCGATCCGGGCCAACGGGATCGGCACCCCGTGGCACGAGGACGACCTCCGCGCCATCGCGTCGGCCGGCCCGGCGGCGGTGGTCGTGCCCAAGATCAACAGCGCGGACGACGTCCACGCGATCGAGCGCGCCCTCGAGGCCGGCGGGGCGCCCGACCACACGATGATCTGGGCGATGCTCGAGACGCCGATCGCCATGCTTCACGCCGAGGAGATCTGCTCGTCGTCGAAGCGGCTGGCGGTGCTGGTGATGGGCACCAACGACCTGGCCAAGGAGCTGCACGCCAGCCACGTGCCGGGCCGCGCTCCCCTGCTCGGCGGGCTCGGCCTGTGCCTGCTCGCCGCTCGGGCCACCGGCAAGGTGATCCTCGACGGCGTCTACAACGACATCAAGGACCCCGAGGGCTTCGCGGCCGAGTGCCGAGCTGGTCAGCAGATGGGCTTCGACGGCAAGACCCTGATCCACCCGAGCCAGGTCGAGCCGTGCAACGAGGCGTTCGCCCCATCGGCCGAAGAGGTCGAGAAGGCCGGGCGCATCATCGCCGCCTTCGAGGAGGCCGAGGCCGACGGTCGTGGTGTGGTCACTGTCGACGGACGCATGGTCGAGAACCTCCACGTCGACGAGGCCCGCCGGGTCCTCGCCATCGAAGCCGCGATCCGCGACCTGGCCTGACCTCGGCTGACCTCGAGTCAGCCGAGGTTGGTCTTGAGGAACCCGACGGTCTGCTGCCACGCCGATCCGGCGGTGGCGGCGTCGTAGACCTCGGGGCGGGTGTCGTTGAAGAAGGCGTGGTCGACGCCGGGGTGCACCACCAGCTCGGCCTCCTTGCCGAGCCCGTCCAGCTTCTCGGCCAGCTCCTCGACCTTGTCGGGGGTGAAGAACCCGTCGTTCTCGGCGTAGTGGCCGAGCACCGGTCCGTCGAGCGCCGCGTAGTCGGGGTTGGCACCCGGCCACGGGATGAGGCCGTACCAGGGCACGCAGGCCTTGACCTTGTCGGGTCGCGAGGCGGCGAGCATCAGCGCCAGCCCCCCGCCCATGCAGAAGCCGGTGACGCCCACGCGGTCGCCGCCCGCTCGCACGGCCACCTCGTCGACCGCGCCGGACATGTCCTTGGCCGCCTGAGCCAGGTTCAGGGCCATCATCAGCTTGCCGGCCTCGTCGGGCTCGGTGGTGGTGTCACCCCGGTAGAGGTCGGGCGCCAGGGCCACGAAGCCCTCGGCCGCGAAGCGATCGCACACGTCGATGATGTGCGGCACCAGCCCCCACCACTCCTGGATGACCACCAGCGGCACGCCGACGCCGCTGTCGGGCAGCGCCAGGTAGCCCTGGGCGGTGGAGCCGTTGCTGGGGAACTCGATGATCTCTCCCATGGCGCTCGACACTAGCGACGCTCCAGGTTCGGGCTAGCTATGCGCGGCTTCGGCAGCAGCGGGGTCGTCGTGCGGGCTGCGCGCCGACACCACGACGCGATCGCGACCTAGCCGCTTCGCCTCGTAGAGCGCCTTGTCGGCCTCGTGGAGCACGGTTCTGGTCGAGTCGTGTGGCGTGGCCTCCGCCAGCCCGATCGAAACGCTGATCTGCACCGGCTCGTCGAGTCCGGCCAGCTCCATCGGCTCGCAGAGCCGTGCGCGGATGCGCTCCGTGATGGCGGCGGCGTCGAACAGGTCGCTGCGCAGCCCGAGGACGAACTCGTCACCGCCGTAGCGGGCGACGATGTCGCTCGGGCGCCCCTCCGAGTGCCTGGTCTCGAGCCGCAGGCAGCCGGCGACGCGGCGCAGCAGCTCGTCGCCCGCCACGTGGCCGTGGGTGTCGTTGACCCGCTTCATGCCGTCGAGGTCGAGGAAGGCGACGGTCAGGGGTTCCCCGGCCGCCACCGCCGCAAGGGCGGGAGCCAGCTGCGCGTCTAGGGCGTCACGGTTGGCGATCCCGGTGAGCGGATCGTGCGAGGCGCGGTGGGCCAGCGCCTCGGCGGCCTGGCGCTCGGCCTCGATGTCCTGCACGTGGGCGACCAGGCCGATGCCCTCGCCGTCGGGCCCGATCAGCACGGAGCTGGACAGCCGGCACCACAGGCGCGATCCGTCGCGCAGCACGAGGCGACGTTCCTTGACGAGGTGGTCGATCTCGCCGCGCGTCATCCGCAGCACGCTGTCGATGACGTCGGCGTGGTCGTCGGGATGGAGGAACTCGAAGATCGACGGCATCTCAGGTGCCGGAACGCCCACCAGCTCGCGCAGGCGCTCGTTCACCAGCTCCGTCGAGCCGTCCAGCCGGCTGACCAGGATCCCGACGGGAGCGCCGTCGACCGCAGCATGGAACCGCGAGCGCATCAGCTCGGCTCGCTCGCCCTCGGCCTCGGCGCGGATCACGAGGCTGCGCCGGAAGCGCAGCGACGCGTAGACGGCGTACCCGGCCGCCACCGCTCCCGCAGCTCCAGTGGCGCCGACCGGCCACTGCGACGTGGTCGCCACGGTGCCAGGCGAGAAGGTCGCGGTCACCTCGACGCGCTGGATGCCGAGATCGATCACCTCGGTGGCGGTGAGATCGGCGCTGGCGACGTGCGCCGCTGCGCCTGGGCTGCTCTCGGAGAACTCCGGGCTCCCGTGGGCCCGCATGACCACGTCGAGCGGCGAACCGCCGAGGTCGAGCGCCTGCATCGCCACGTCCATGTCGATCGACACGCCCGCCCATCCCTTCACGGCCGCGAGCCGCTCGGGCGCCGTCGCCCCGAAGAAGCCCGGCGGGTAGACAGGGCCGTAGACCTCCAGCACCGCTCCCGTCTTGACGCCCTCGGCCACCGGAGCCCCGGTCGGGGCCAGAACGGTGGCCAGCCCCGTCTCAGCCGACTGCACCAGCAGCGGCCAGCGATCGGCATCGGCTCGGATGTCACGTCCGTCGAACGTGCTTCCCGAGGGCCAGGCGTAGCGCACCTGACCCGCCGGCGCGTCAACGCCGGTCCCGCTCGCGACGAGGAAGGCATCGGTGACACCCGGGCGCGTCCCGACGCCGACGGCCTCCATGTAGCCGCGGAACTGCTCAGGGGTCAGGTCACCGAAGAGCGAAGCCGCCGACATGTTGCCGAGGAGATCCGCGTAGCGAGCCAGCACCGTCGTGATCCGGGTCACGGTCTCGCGGGTCATGCCCTCGAGCTGGACCTGGTGCTCGGAGCGCTCCAGGGCCGATCGATCCCGCACCACTGCAGCAGAGATCACCAGCAGCAGGGCCGAGACGAAGACGGCGGCAGCCTTGTGCCAGCGGGGCGACCGACCCCCTCGGGGCGCGCCGGCGCGACCGCGCGCCCTGCGTTCGATCGTCTCTTCCATGGCTGCCCAGCTCTGTGTGGTGGAGGTCAATGACCTGTCAACCGGATCGGCAACGGGACGCCGAAGTGAAGGACTTGGGAGGGCGCTGGACGCGCCCTGTCAGGGGCGCTTGCCTCTGGCGAGGCCGCTCAGGAGCGCGTCGACCTCGTGCTCGATCTCGTCGAGGTCGACGGTGGCCACCTCAACGCGGTCGCGCCCGCGCCGCTTGGCTTGGTACAGGGCCAGGTCGGCGTGGTGCAGGACGTCCTCGACACTGTCGCCGGGCGTGGCGATGGCCAGACCGATGGACACGCTGATCTCCAGGCTCAGGTTCCGCCCCGGGAGCCAGAGGGGCTCGCGGAGGCGGATCCTCACCCGCTCGGCGATGGCCCGGGCTGCGGCGAGGTCGGTGCCCGGCAACCCGAGCACGAACTCGTCGCCACCGATCCGGGAGATGATGTCGTTGCTGCGGAGCTCTGTCTCCAACGTCCGAGCGACGTGGCGCAGCAGCTCGTCCCCCACGGCATGGCCGTAGGTGTCGTTGACGTCCTTGAAGTCGTCGATGTCGAGGTAGGCGACGGTGATGGCCTCCCGCGCGGTCTCGGCGCCGGCGAGCGCGACGGGCAGCCGTGCATCGAGCTCCGCCCGGTTCATCAGGCCGGTCAGCGGGTCGTGCGCGGCCCGGCGGGCCAGCTCCTCGGTCGAGCGATGTCGCTCGGTGACGTCTCTGGAGAGGGTGATGATCGCACCGACGTCGGGGTCGTCGAGGAGGTCGTTGCCGGTCGACTCGAGCCAGATCCAGTCGCCGGCCTCGTTCTGCACCCGGTACTCGACGCGGACGGATTCGCCGCGCATCACCGCCTCGATGCCAGCGATGACGGCGGCCTGGTCCTCCTCATGGACGATCGAGAGGACGTCGGTTCCGGTGAGCTCAGAAGGCTCGGAGCCCAAGAGCTGTCCGGCTGACGGACTCACCCAGCTGATCCTTCCGCCGGCGTCGATCAGCACGATCATGTCGTGGGACCGCTCGACGATCGCCGAGAACCAGCGGGTCTTCGACCGGAGCGCCTCGGCCGCAGCCCGCTCGGCCTCGATGTCCTGCACGTGGGCGACTATGGCGACGGGCTCGCCGTCGTCGTCGCAGAGCACCGAGCTCTGGAGCCGGCACCACACGGCGGTGCCGTCGGCCCGGCGGAGCTCGCGCTCGCTGACGATGCGATCGACCTCGCCGCTGACCAGGCGCTCGATGCCGCCGGCCAGCGCGTCGCGCTCGTCGTCTTGGAAGAAGTCGAGCAGCGAGACGGAGCCCTCGTCGGGCACCCGCATGAGGTCCCGGATGCGGTCGTTGGCCACCTCGATGCTGCCGTCGAGCCCGGCGATGACGACACCCACCGGAGCGTCGTCGACCGCCGCGTGGAAGCGCGACGTCATCAGCTCGGCCCGCCGCCGCTCCGAACGAGCCCGCACGACGAGCGCCTGGCGGTACCTGAACGAGGCGAACGTTGCGTAGCCGCCGGCCAAGGCGGTGACCAGGCCGCTGAGGAGGATCGTCGACAGGGCGCTGTCGGGCAACGTGCCCGGTCGGTAGGTGGCACGGATGGCCACCGAGGTGATCCCGAGATCGATCGCGGCGTCGCTGACGAGGTCGGCGCGCGCCACTCGCTCGCCCACGCCGGGACGGCTCTCAGCGATCACGTCGCTGCCCTCGGCCTGCATCGTGACGTCGAGGAGCGAATCGTCGAGCCCGAGCCCGGCGAGGGCCTCGTTGAGGTCGACCCTGATCCCGGCCCATCCAATGCTGGCGGCGCGTCGCTGCTGCACCGTCATCGTCGGCATGCCCGGCTGGTACAGCGGTTGGTACACCTGGATGGAGGCCCTCTGGGTCACCTCGAAGCCGTCTTCCGTCACGGTGGTCGGCGCCGAGATCACCGTCGCCATGCCCTGGTCCCGTGCCTGCTGGAGTGCTCCCCATCGCACGGGATCGCCGCTGAGATCGAAGCCGGTCACACCCTCGTCGGCCGGCCAGCGGTGAGCGACGACGGCGTGGAGCGGACCGTCGCCGGAGAGCTTCGGAGCGAAGTCCGGCTGACCCGCGGCCCGCTCACGGGCCGTCAGCTCAGCGAGCTCATCCTCCGCGACCTCGACGATGAAGGAGCTGGCCTTCACGCCAGGGCGCGAGCCCACCCCCACCCCGGCGGTGAACCGCTCGAACTCGGGATAGGTGCCAGCACCCGACGTCTCCAGCGCGGCGATGCTCACGAGGAGGTCGGCGTAGCGGGAGAGCGACGTGGTGATGCGGGCGCTGGTTTCGTCGGCGAGCGCCTCGAGCCGCTCCTGGTTCGCGTCGTGCTCGTTGCCCACCTGCCAGCGGGCGCCGATGCCGGTGGCCGCCAGCATGACCAGCGCCACGAGGACTCCGGCAAGGATCGGACGTGACGCGCGAGGTTCAGAGCTGCCGAGCGCCGCACGCCGGCTCTCGTCGTCTGCAGGCACGTTGCGCTCTCTCCCCAGCATGAAAGATCCCATCCCCACCCAGATCGGCACGAAGTCGTGCCTACTGGAGCAAAGAGGTGCAAATGAACTGGGTCGAACGTCCAGCTTGCTCAGATGGTCCTCTTCGGGCGCTAGTACGCACCCTCGAGCTTGCGGTGGTCCCAGGACACGATGCGGTCGGTGCTTATCCTCACGCCGAGGCGCTTCGCCCCGCTCTGGTGGACGAACGGGCGGATCTCGTCGGTGACCTCACCGAAGTACCGGGCGTAGACCGCCTCGCCGATGGCCATGATCTCGTCGTGATCTCGCACGACGGTGCCGCGGCCCACGATCTCGACGCCCCGCAGCTCGGCGTACTCCTCGCCGCTCTCCACCAGGCAGGTGATTCCCGGCGCCCGCTCGAGGTTGCGGATCTTCTGGCTCTTGCCGAAGGTCCAGAACACCGGATCGCCGTCGAGCACGGCGTACCACATGGCCACGAGGTGGATCGTGCCGTCGTGGTTCGCGGTGGCAACGTTCATGGTGTGGCGACCGGAGAGGAACTCGGCGACCTCTTCGTCGGTCATTCGGATCTGGTCTCGGCGTGACATGCCAAAGGTCTAGCGGTGCGGTCAGGTCCCGTCAGGTGCGGTAGGTGCCGGGCGCCCGACCGGGGTCGACCAGCTCCGGGGCGACCGGGCAGTCGGTGCGACGCAGTGCCGCGTCGAAGGGCTCGATCCCCGCGGGCCCGCACACCTGGTCGACCAGCGACGGGTCGACCACCTCCTCGTCGAGGTCCCAGGCGTCGAGCGCGCTGGCCGCGAGGCGAGGCTCGATCGCCTCCCACATGCGGGCGGGCAGCAGCCGTCCGACCCCCGCGGCCACCCACACAGGCACGTCGACGTGACGGGCCACCGCGGCCGCGGCCAGCGAGCCGCTCACCGCCATGAGCCCTGTGGGGCCCATGGCCACGGCCTCCAGCAGCACCACGTCAGAGGATCCGACTGCAGCACCCAACCCTGAGGCCGGCACGTCGATCGCGTCGACCCCCGATGCCGCGAGGCGTCGCACGAGCCCGCCGGCCTCCCCCAGTGCGTCGACGGCGAGCACCTCCACGTCGCCACGGCGCAGGAGCGCCTCGCCCACCAGCTCGGGCCAGCCGATCACGCACACGGTGGCGTCCTCCGGAAGCGCGAACGCGAGCTCGGCGGGCGTGGTGTCGGCCTGGATGTCGTCCACCGCTCGCCACGCCTCGGCACCGCTGCCGTCGGGGGCGGTGAGCACGCGGGCGCAGAGCCACCAGAGCGGCCCGGCGGTCGGGTGGCGGTCGAGGATGCGCCGGCAGGCGGCGACGAGACCCGACGGGTCGTCGGCGAAGGCGCCGAGGGCGGCGGCGGTCTCCTGCACGAGCAGCGCCTGGTCGGCGCCCGAGGCCCGGGCGACGTACCGCAACCGCTCGATGGGGTGCATCCAGGCCGGTCGGCTAGAAGCCGGGCTTCCAGATCATGAGGTAGAGCATCACCAGGAACAGCACGGTGGCGATCTGGCCGCCGAGGGCGACCTTGCGCTCGGCGTCCGCGTCGCCCGCTGCGTACTTCCGCTCGGCCGGTCCGATGAGGCCGCTCACGACACCGCAGAGCGCGATCCACACGAGCAGGGCGAGTGAGACCCAGGTCTGGTCGAAGCCCCACACGTTGTCGCCGCTGCCGGGATCGGAGCTGAAGATCATCCCGAGACCGAACACGCCGGCCAGGATCAGGGCCGGGAAGTGGACCCGCCGCGTGTTGGCGGCCATGTAGCCGGCCAGCTTCGTGGTGCTGCCGTCGGCCTTGGCCTGAGCGCCCAGGAGCGGATGGATGATCAAGGGCGCGAAGGCGGCCACCACCGCTGCCAGGTGAAGCAGCAGCATCACCTTGTACATGCCTCCGAACGCTGCGGACATGACAGACCTCCTAGACGGGTGCGGGGCGGAGCCAGAACCTACCGCGCACCGGCCGACGGGCTGGGTCTGCGCCCGCGCCGGGGATCTGCTCGCGCCGAAGCCTCCGCGCTACCGTCTGCCGCCGTGGCTACCGACCCTCCTGCCGACCTGGTTCTGACGCCGCTCAAGGGCGACGGACGCACGATCGCCGAGTGGCTCACCACGTTCCAGCTGGCGGCCGTGGTGCTCGATCCGTTCACCAACGAGAGCTCCTGGCTGCTCGAGACCACCGGCCGGATCCTCACCCACTTCACGGGTGCCGACTGCCGCACCGCGTTCGTGGTGACCGGCACCGCCGACGAGGCCCGACAGTTCCTCGGCCCGTGGGCTGACAAGGTGCTCACCTTCGCCGACCCCGACCGGGCCGTCGTCAAGGGACTCGGGCTCAACGAGCTGCCGGCGTTCGTGCAGGTGAGGGGCGACCGCGCCGTCACCGCCGCCGCCGAGGGCTGGGACCCGATGGAGTGGCGCAACGTGGCCAGCTCGCTGGCCAAGGCCATGAGCTGGTCGGCCCCGCTCATCCCCGCCGCCGGCGACCCCTCGCCCTTCGCGGGCAGCGCCGCCACCGGCGTCTGACCCGCGTCGAATGGTGTCTGCCACCATTCGACGCGCTAGCTGGGCCTGGTGAGGCTCAGGAGGTCGAGGGCTTGGTCGATCTCGGACTCGGGCACGAGATCGTGCTCCAGCACCAGCTCGCGGATGCTCTTGCCGGTCTTGGCTGATTCCTTCACCAGCGCCGCCACCCGCTCGTAGCCCAGCCGGGGGTTGAGCGCGGTGGCTGCCTGAGGCGTGGCCTCCGCGTAGGTGCGGCAGCGCTCGACATCGGCCTCGATGCCTGCGATGCACCGGTCGGCGAAGAGCCGGCTGACGTTGGAGAGCAGCCGGATCGACTCGAGCAGGTTGCGGGCCATGACCGGCAGGTACACGTTCAGCTCGAAGTTGCCCTGGCTGCCGGCGAACGCCACGGCGGCGTCGTTGCCGTAGACCTGGGCCACCACCTGGCTGACCGCCTCGGGGATCACCGGGTTCACCTTGCCGGGCATGATCGAGCTGCCGGGCTGCAGGTCGGGGATGCGGATCTCGGCCAGGCCGGTCTTGGGCCCCGACGCCATCCAGCGCAGGTCGTTGGCGATCTTGAGCAACGCCGCGGCGAGAGCGCGGAGCTCGCCGGACATGCTCACCAGCGAGTCGCGGGCGCCCTGGGCGGCGAAGTGGTCGGCCGCCTCGAACAGCTCGACGTCGAAGCGGTCGCCCACGCGGGCGATTGCGGCCCGAGCGAACCCCGCCGGAGCGTTCAGGCCGGTGCCGGTGGCCGTGCCGCCGAGCGGCAGCTCCCCGACCCGCAGGATCGCGTCGGCGAGGCGGGCCGAGGCCTGGCGGACCTGTGCTGCGTAGCCGGCCATCTCCTGACCGAGCGTCACCGGCGTGGCGTCCATGAGGTGGGTGCGGCCGGCCTTGACCACATCGGCGTTGGCCTCCGCCTGCTCGTCGAGCACGTCGGCCAGGTGGCCGAGCGCGGGCAGGAGGTCGTGGCGGGCGGAGCGGGCCGCGGCGACGTGGATGGCCGACGGGAACACGTCGTTGGACGACTGCGACGCGTTGACCTCGTCGTTGGGGTGGACCGCCCGACCGAGGCGCTCGGAGGCGAGCGAGGCGATGACCTCGTTGGCGTTCATGTTCGTGCTGGTGCCGGAGCCGGTCTGGTACACGTCGATCGGGAACTCGCCGTCCCAGCGCCCGTCGGCCACCTCGGAGGCAGCCGACGAGATCGCCTCGCCCACGTCGGCGTCGAGCACCCCGAGCTCGGCGTTCGCCTCGGCGGCGGCCGCCTTGATCGCGCCCAGCGCGTGGATCAGGGCGGGCTCGACCCGCAGGCCGGACACCGGGAAGTTCTCCACCGCCCGCTGCGTCTGAGCCGCCCACCGTGCGGCGGCGGGCACCCTCACCTCGCCCATCGTGTCGTGCTCGATGCGGAACTCGTCTGCGGACATGACCCCACGGTAGGGGCGCGAATACGGTCGGCAACCGATGAGCGACCTCGCGTACACCGACCTCCTTCCCCTCGGACCCGACACCACGCCGTACCGCCTCCTCACCACCGAGGGCGTGCGCACCGTGGAGGCTGCCGGGCGCACGTTCCTCGAGGTCGACCCGGACGCGCTGACGCTGCTCACCCGCACCGCGTTCCGTGACATCGCGCACTGGCTGCGCCCAGGTCACCTCCAGCAGCTCCGCAACATCCTCGACGACCCGGAGGCGTCGGCCAACGACCGCTTCGTGGCCCTCGACCTGCTGAAGAACGCCAACATCGCGGCCGGTGGTGTGCTGCCGATGTGCCAGGACACGGGCACCGCGATCGTCATGGGCAAGCGGGGCGAGCTGGTGCTCACCGGCGGCGACGACGAGCGCTCGATCAGCGACGGGATCCAGCAGACCTACGAGACCTCCAACCTGCGCTTCTCGCAGATGGCCCCGCTCACCATGTGGGACGAGAAGAACACCGGCACGAACCTGCCCGCCCAGATCGAGCTCTACGCCACCCCGGGCGACGCCTACAAGCTGCTGTTCATGGCCAAGGGCGGCGGCTCCGCCAACAAGAGCTACCTGTACCAGGAGACCAAGGCGGTCCTGAACCGCTCGTCGATGCTCAAGTTCCTCGACGAGAAGCTGCGAACCCTGGGCACCGCGGCCTGCCCGCCCTACCACCTCGCGGTGGTGGTCGGCGGCACCTCGGCCGAGTTCGCGCTGAAGACGGCCAAGTACGCCTCGGCCCGCTACCTCGACTCGCTTCCCACCGAGGGCTCGGCGTCGGGCCACGGCTTCCGCGACCTCGAGCTCGAGCAGGACGTGCTGGCGCTCACCCAGGGCTTCGGCATCGGCGCCCAGTTCGGCGGCAAGTACTTCTGCCACGACGTGCGGGTGATCCGGCTGCCCCGCCACGGCGCCTCGTGCCCCGTCGCCGTCGCCGTCTCGTGCTCGGCCGACCGCCAGGCGCTGGGCAAGATCACCAGCGAGGGCGTGTTCCTCGAGCAGCTCGAGGAGGACCCGGCCCACTACCTGCCCGAGGTCACCGAAGCCGATCTGGCCGCGGACCGCGACGTGGTGCGCATCGACCTCAACCGGCCGATGGACGAGATCCGCAGCGAGCTCTCCAAGTACCCGGTGAAGACCCGCCTCGCGCTCACCGGGCCGGTCGTCGTCGCCCGCGACATCGCCCACGCCAAGATCAAGGAGCGCCTCGACGCCGGCGAGCCGATGCCGCAGTACCTGCGCGACCACGCCGTCTACTACGCGGGTCCGGCCAAGACACCGGAGGGCATGGCGTCTGGCTCGTTCGGGCCGACCACCGCCGGCCGGATGGACTCCTACGTCGGCGAGTTCCAGGCCGCGGGGGGCTCGCTGGTGATGCTGGCCAAGGGCAACCGCAGCCGCCAGGTCACCGACGCCTGCGCCACCCACGGTGGCTTCTACCTGGGATCGATCGGCGGACCGGCGGCCCGCCTGGCCCAGGACTGCATCCGCAAGGTCGAGGTGCTCGAGTACCCCGAGCTGGGCATGGAGGCGGTCTGGAAGATCGAGGTCGAGGACTTCCCCGCCTTCATCGTCGTCGACGACAAGGGCAACGACTTCTTCGACCTCGTCAGCACCCCCGTCGCCCTGAGCTGATCCAGATCGACCGTTCTGGGGATGGTTGTCGGCCCATCTGACCCATAACCACCCCCAGTTCCGGTTTGGGCTGGTCGAATCGCGCCCATCGCGACGGATCGGGTGCGCGGAGTGACCGGGTGATCTAGGGTTCCGCCGCTTCGACCTGGACAGGCGCCACCTGGGGGACGGGGGTCGGGCTCGCTTCAACAAGCGCGGGCTCACACCAGGAGGAACGGATGCGCAGGATGATGGCAGCGCTCGCCGTGGCCGCTCTCGGGCTGGCCACCGGCGGGATGGGGGTCATGCCAGTGGGGGCGGCTCCACCGGACGGACCGAAGGCGCCGAGCGCGGCGCCGGCACCCGACGGGCCCGGCAGCGACGAG
>DATCYI010000067.1:0-4547 GCA_036570385.1 Acidimicrobiales bacterium
GGACGGTGAGCAGCCCGAACAGCTCGAGGCGCTGGAAGGTGCGAGCCAGGCCCTTGCGAGCACGCTTGAACGGCGGTAGCGCCGTGACGTCGCTCCCGCCGATGGAGACGGCGCCTCTGCCGGGGGCCTGCAGGCCGCAGATGACGTTGAAGAGCGTCGTCTTGCCGGCGCCGTTGGGGCCGATGAGCCCGGTGACGACGCCGGCGGCTGCGTCGACCTCGACGCCGTGCAGGGCGGCCCGGCCTCCGAAGCTCACGCTGACGTCGCGCACGCTCAGGGCGCTCGGCGTCCGCTCGCTCGTCACGGCGCTCATGCCGGCACCAGGTCGTCGGCGTCGTCGATCCCGAGCTCCGCGTCGGCGGTCTTGATCAGGTCGGGGTCGAAGGGCCCGTCGATCCCGGCCCACTCGAGGGCATGACCAGGTGCACCACCGCCTTCGCGGCGCGCGCTCCAGAGGGTGGCCGCGGCCGGTCCGACGAGGAGGGCGGCGAGGACCGCAGCGACGAGGTTCCACCCGCTGATCGTCCCCGCCACGGCGAGCCCGCTGGCCGTCGCGATCACCGCGACGACCGCGACCAGCACCGGCGGCACCAGGGTGAGGACCTTGTAGCCGGCGGCGATGTCGTGCACCGCGCCGTTTGGGTTGCGACCGAGGGCCACGCCCATGGTGCCCGGCAGCAGGCGGTTGAGGTTCTCGAGGAACGGCCACACACCGATGGCGATCGGGAAGCCGCCGAGGACGATGCCGGTGAACACCGCGCCGGCCGCGGTGGAGATGCCGCCGACGACCGTGAGGAGCAGCAGAGGGAGGCTCTCGAACAGCGAGAACCGCTCGGGGCTGACCGAGCCGAGCGTGCCGGCGTAGAGCGCTCCCCCGACGCCGGCCATGGCCGCCGACAGGGAGAACACCGCGAGCTTGAGCCTGGTGAGGTCGAGACCGAGGGTGGCGCAAGCGGCCGGGCTGTCCCGCATCGCGAGGAGCCGCTGCCCGAAGCCGCTGCGCCTGACCGCGACGACGAGCAGGTACGCGGCGGCCAGGACGACCCCGAGCGCGACGAGCTGGACCTGGCGGTCGGCGGTGTCGATGCCAGGCACGTCGACCGGCGCCACCGCGATCACCCCGCCCTCGAAGAGCCGGATGGTCCACGGGCCGAGGTCGAAGGAGGGAAGGAGGAACACCCACCGGTCGAGGAACACCGCGAACGCGGCGGTGGCCAGCGCCAGGTAGAGGCCCGACAGGCGCAGCGCCGGCAGGGCCACCAGCGCGCCGACGAGGGCGCACACGAGCGCGGCCAGCAGCAGGGCCAGCGGGTCGCCGTCCTGACCGTGGTGGGCCATCACCACCGCGCCGATCGCCGCGAAGCTCATCTGGCAGAGGGACACCTGCCCGCCGAAGCCCACCAGCGGCACGAGGGAGATGGCCACCAGGGCGAGGCCCAGGATGCGGGTGACCCTCAGGGCATCGGAGTCGGTGAGGATCCCAGCGAGCACCGCGCTGGCGCCTATCAGTACCCCGGCGGTGAGCAGAGCGGTGCGCCAGGAGGGAAGGGGCACGTGCTCCCGGGACGCCGACGTGGCCCGGGTGCGGAGCTGCGGGTTCGGAAGCGCCAGCAGCACCACGAAGAGCACCACTGTGGGGATGACGAAGCGGAACGTCGTGAGGTACTGGTTGTCGGAGGGCAGGTAGCCGATCGCATAGGAGTCGGCCAGACCGAGCACCAGCGCCCCCACCACCGTCATCGGCAGGCTGCGAAGGCGTCCGATCATCGCCGCGGCATAGGCGTTGACGATCAGCAGGGTGAGGTTCGTGTGGGACAGCTGGCCGCTCAAGGGCCCGATGAGGATGCCGGCGAGCGCGGCCAGCGAGCAGCCGATGGCCCAGGCCAGCGCAGCGGCGCGGTGAGGTCGGGCGCCGTGGAGCGCGGCAAGGTCGCGGTTGTCGACGGTGGCCCGCATGTCGAGGCCGATGCGGGTGCGGTAGAGCAGCAGGCGCAGCGCGGCCGCCACCACCAGCGCCACCACGAACGCGGTGACCTGGTGCCACGTGACGTTGACGTCGAAGAGCCGCACGTTCTCGCCGGGGAAGAGCAGAGGCACCCGATGGACCGACTGGGGGCTCCACAGCCACATGCCCAGGCCCAGGAGCGCGACCAGGAGGCTCACCGTCACCACGATCCGGACCGCTTCGGGGACGTCGTGGAGCCCCCGCATGACCGCCCGCTCGATCAGCAGCCCGAGCGCGGGGGCCGCCACGAACAGCACCCCGGCCAGGGCCAGCGGGATCGGCCAGCCCCAGCCCACGTGGAGCTGCCAGTAGGTGAAGGCCCCGAGCATTCCGATGGCGCCGTGAGCGAAGTTGAACACGCCGGTGGTCGTGTAGGTGAGGACCAGGCCCGAGGCCGCGAGGGCGAAGATGGCGGCCGTCGAGAGGCCGAGGATCGTGTTGCTGAGGAGGTTGCCCATGTCGCCCTCGCCCCGGGCTCAGGCCTCCGGCCGCTCGACGCCGTAGTCGCCCTCCAAGGCGAACACGTTGGCTTCGTCGCAGTTGTAGAGCCCATCGTCGGGCTTCGTCGCGTCCTCGTTGACCACGAAGCCGGAGGGCTCCAGGTCGAGCAGCAGGTAGCAGTCGCTCGGGGTGACGTTGCCAGGGGTCTGGGGAGCGTGGAGCCCACCGGCCTCCCAGCCGGTCATGGCCCGGGCTTCGTCGATCAGGCACTCGGCGGTGAGGTCGGAGCCGCACGCCGTGGCGGCGCGGGCGAAGAGCAGCCACGACGAAAGGCCCTGCTGCCCGAGGAGGGCAATCTTCCCAGACGGGTTGTGCTGCTCCATCAGGTCGAGGTAGTCCTGCGTGGCCTTCTCGTCATCGGCCAGCTCCAGGGGGTGGAACTGCGACTGGATGAAGAGGTTGCCGGCCAGCTCCGCTCCCGCCTCCTGGTAGAGGGCGTCGTAGAAGTTGGCGCTCAGCAGGATGACGTCGGGGTACCAGCCGGCGATGTCCATCTGCTGGGTCAGCTCCACCAGGTTCTGGGGCTGGCCGATGAACTCGAGGATCTTGATGTCGGCCTGCTGCATCTCCCGAACGAAGTTGCCCCAGCCGGTCTCGCCCTGGGTCTGGTAGTCGATCCGGTAGGCCACCTCGAAGCCGAGGCTCTCGGCCACCTCGATCGTCTGGTCCCGCACCAAGGAGACCGAGGGCAGGGCCGACGCCATGATCGCGTAGCGGTCGATGCCGTCGGGGAACTGCTCCATGGCCGCGTGGTAGCGCCCGAGGTTCACGTCGTATATCGGGTTCGGGATGGGCTGCACCTGCAGGTCGGCCACCCGTGCCGGCGCTGAGACGACGTAGCCGGCGATGTTCGGCAGGCCGCACCCGATCCGAACGCCGTTGGGGTCGTCGTCGAACACCGCTCCCCCGCCGACGAGCGCGAAGTCCCGGTCGCAGGCCTGCGACACCACCGGCTCGTAGTCGAACAGCTTCACATCGACGTCGGACAGGACGAGCTCGCGCCCGAGGATCCCGCCGTGCTCGTTGCACCACTTCGTGAAAGCGACAGCGGTGTCGTACATCTCCTCGTTGAGGCCTGGGACGGGCCCGCCCTTGTCGGTGATGGTGCCCACCCGAATCTCGCTGTCGGTCACCCCGGGGGCCGTGGCGCCCGATGCGTCCCCGTCGGCGCACACCGCTTCGAGGTCGCCGAAGCCACCCTCTGCGAGGCTCGTGGGGTCGCCGGCAGGCGCAGAGTCGTCGGTGCCCTCCTCCGGGACGGTGGTGGAGGTGTCCTCGTCGGTGCCGGTCTCGGTCGGTTCATCGCGCGAGCACGCGGTGCCGGCGAGCAGTAGCAGCGCGAGCAACGACGTGGTGGTGCGGGTGCGCTTCAAGTTGGTCCCCCCTGGATCTGCTGCGTGAGCGTATGTGAGCTGGACTTGTCTGGCCGGTTGGTTCTGCAGGTCAGCGCTCGCCCGGCGGACGGGCCGCCAGGTGGGCACCGAGCTGCAGCAGCGACGGGGTGGACCCACCGAAGAGCAGCTCGAGGACCTTCGCCGTGCGGAAGTACCTGTGGATCGGGTAGTCGAGGTCCATGCCGATGCCGCCGTGCAGGTGCTGGGCCGCGTGGACGACGCGCTGGGCGCCCTCGCCGGCCCAGAACTTCGCGGTCAGGAGCTCCTCGGAGGCGTCGACGCCGGCGTCGAGCCGCCAGATCGCCTGCAGCGCCGTGAGCCGGATCCCCTCGGTGTCGATGTAGGCGTCCGCCACGCGCTGGCCGACCGCCTGGAAGGTGCCGAGCCGGGCGCCGAACTGCTCCCTCTCGCTGACGTAGCGAGCGGTGATGGCGAGCGCCTCCTCGCACACGCCGGTCTGCATCGCGCAGGCGGCCGCCATCAGGCGGTCGACGGTCCAACCGACGATCTCTGCTCCCTGCTCAGGGCCGCCCAGCAGCGCACCTCCGTCGACGGCGGTGTCGAGGAGGCGCACGGTCCACTGGGGCTCGCCTGTGACCGCCCGCTGCCGCTCCAGCTCGACGCCGGTGCCGTGCGGGTCGACGAGG
>DATCYI010000068.1:0-3202 GCA_036570385.1 Acidimicrobiales bacterium
GTGACCGCCGCGCGCTGCGCCGAGCAGGACTCGAGCAGCGAGGCGGCTCCGCTGCGCGCCGCAGCGTCGAGCTGGGGTGCGGTGGCGGCCAGGCTGAGCTGGTCGGTGTCGCCGGCGTTGATGCCCCCGACGAGGGGATCGACCATCCGCTCCGCCACCTCGTCGCCGAAGCGCGCTCGCATGAGCGCGCCGATGGCGACGTCGTCGGTCGGCGCGATGAGGGGATCCGTGAGGTCGCGCCGAGCGGCTTCGAGCCCGGGGTCGCTCACGATCCCCGACGCGGCCAGCTCGTCGAGGTCGGTGGGGACCCCCAGGACCTGAGCCTCGGGCAGCCGCCGGAGCGCGCCGTGGCTCCAGACGAAGGCGTGCCGTCCCGCGGGCGCCACGAGGTCGGTCTCGATGCCGAGCTCGCGGCATAGGGCGACGGCGTCGGGCACGCGGGCCAGGAACGCGTCAGCGGCCTCGTCGAGCACGGAGCCGTCGAAGGGAGTGGTGCGGAGCTTTCCGCCCACGTGGTCGGGTTCGACGAGGGTGACCGACGCGCCCGAGACCAGCAGGTCACGGGCTGCGGCCAGGCCGGTGATGCCTCCACCGATGACGACGACTTCGCTCACAGCTGCGGTGCCTCCTCGACGATGCGGTCGGCCAGGGCCGCGAACACGGCGCGGTGGTCGTTGAGCACCTTGGTGCGTCCGAACACGAGACCGAGCTGGTCGGCCAGGGCCTTGGCCTCGATGTCGAGGTCGTAGACCACCTCGAGGTGATCGCTCACGAAGCCCTGGGGGCACACGAGCACACCGTCGGCGCGGCCGGTGTCGGCCAGGTCGCGGAGCACGTCGAGGATGTCGGGGCCCCGCCAGGGCTCCGGGGTGCGGCCGGCGGACTGCCACGCGATCGACCAGCCGGCCCAGCGGTCGAGGCCCACGGCGCCGGCCACGGCGGCCGCCGACTCGCGCAGCTGGTCGGGGTACGGATCGCCTTCGAGCACCCGCTCCGGCAGCGAGTGGGCGGTGAAGAGCACCTTCGTGCGCTCCGGGAGGCCACCGAGTCCGCGGTGAACGGTGTCTGTGAGGTAGTCGACGTAGGCGGCTTCGAGGTGCCAGCTGTCGATCGTGCCGACGGCCATGTCGTGCTCGGCGGCGGCCGCGCGCAGGCGCTCCTGGTACTGGCCGACCGACGCCGCCGAGTAGTGCGGTGCGAGGACGAGGCCCACCACGCGCCGGCACCCGCCCTCAGCCAGCGTGGCTACGGCATCCTCGATGAAGGGTGCCGCGTGCTTCTGCCCGAGCACGACCCTGACCTTGCCGGGCAGGCGCTCCTCGAGCTCGCGGCGCAGCACGAGGCACTGGGCCTCCGTGCGCTCGGCGAGGGGAGATGTGCCACCGATGGCCGTGTAGCGCGCGGTCAGCTCGGCGAGCTGCTCGGGGGTGGGCGCCCGGCCGCGCCTGATGTGGGTGTAGTACGCCTCGATGTCGTCGGTGGAGGCCGGCGTGCCGTAGGCCATCACCACGACGCCGAGGTGGTCAGGCATCGCTGCGCCCCTCGGCGTGGACCAGCTCCACGACCTGAGCGAGGATCCCGGGGTCGAGCTCGGGCAGCACGCCATGACCGAGGTTGAAGATGTGGCCGGGGCGGCCGCCGTTGCGGCGCAGGACGTCGCGGGTGCGCTCGGCCACGATCTCCCAAGGTGCGAGGCACACGGCGGGATCGAGGTTGCCCTGGACGGCCTTGCCCGGGAGCCGGTCGCGAGCGACGTCGAGGGGGACGCGCCAGTCGACCCCCACCACGTCGGCACCCGCCGCGCTCATGAGCGGCAGCAGCTCGCCGGTCCCGACACCGAAGTGGATGCGTGGCACCCCGGTGGCCTCCACGGCGGCGAACACCTTCGCGCTGGCCGGCAGCACGAGGTCCTCGTAGACGTCGGGGGAGAGGGCGCCGGCCCACGAGTCGAAGAGCTGGATCGCGCTGGCTCCGGCGTCGATCTGGGCGAGGAGGGAGGCGATGGCCATGTCGGCCAGCCGGTCGAGGAGCTCGCGCCAAAGGTCCGGCTCGGCGTGCATCATCGCCTTCGTGTGCCCGTAGGTCCGCGACGGTGCGCCCTCGATCAGGTAGCTGGCCACCGTGAAGGGAGCGCCGGCGAAGCCGATGAGCGGGGTGTCGCCCAGCTCGGCCACCACGTTTCGCACCGTCTCGCCCACGTAGGGGGCGTCGACCTCGGGCTCGTAGGTGCGCAACCGCGCCAGGTCGGCCTTGGAGCGGAACGGCTCGGTCACCACCGGTCCGACGCCGGGGGTGACGTCGACCCCGAAGCCGATGGCGTGCGCGGGCACGACGATGTCGCTGTAGAGGATCGCCGCGTCGACGCCGTAGCGACGCACCGGCTGCAGCGTGATCTCGGCGGACAGGTCGGGATCGTGGATCGCATCGAGGATGCTGCCCTCGCCCCGCACGGCCCGGTACTCGGGCAGCGACCGCCCGGCCTGGCGCATGAACCACACGGGCACCCGGGAGGCGGGCAGGCCACGTGCGGCCCGCAGCAGGGGGGCGTCGGCGAGGTCGGAGGAGGGGGCCATCGACCTCACGCTAGGACGGGCCCGCGAGAACGTCGAAGTGGCCGGAGAGCGGGAGACCCCGCGAGGAGCGCGGTCGAAGGGTCGCCCGAACCGATAGGATCACGAATCCCCTAATTCCCAGGGAGGATGATGGCGGCCCATCCTGATCTCTCCGCCGAGCAGGCCCACATCGATCGTGCCTACGACAGCCTGGAGCGAACGCGCCGGGAGGCCACCAAGCTCCGATCGATGGTCGAGGTGGGCAAGGGCGGTACCGAGCAGGCCCGCTGGGAGCGGGAGATGATCGAGGGCAACATCGCCCAGCGGTTGGCGTCGCTCGAGCTGGGCAGCGCCAGCCTCGTGTTCGGCCGCATCGACCGCACCCAGGCGGCCGGCGGCGACACCTTCTACATCGGGCGCCTGGCCGTCTCCGACGAGGAGCGTGAGCCCCTGGTCGTCGACTGGCGAGCCCCCGTGGCCGAGCCGTTCTACCGGGCGACCGGCCGGTCCCCGATGGGGCTGGTGCGGCGTCGCCACTTCGCCACCCGCGGCCGGGAGCTCCTGGCCATCGAGGACGAGCTGTTCGGCGAATCGTCGGGGTTGCTCGGCGGCGAGCTGTCGATCGTCGACGAGGGCCGTGAGATCCGCGG
>DATCYI010000069.1:0-7723 GCA_036570385.1 Acidimicrobiales bacterium
TGTGCCGCTCATGACGGTGGCGCGTTCGTGACGGGGACGGTCGGCGGCCCAGGGCGGGCCGACAGCAACCCCAGGGATCCGGCCGGCGTGGCGAAGCGGCGGTGAATCACGACTTCGGTGAGCCCGCCGGAGGTCAGGAGCTCGGCCAGGCGGCCCTGCGCGTGGTCCCTCGTGGTCTCCACCCCATCGAGCAGCTGAACCGACCAGAACAGCGCGCGCATGAGCGGGTTCGCCGCCTGGACCCAGTCCGCCACGTGGAGCTCGCCCTCTGCCGCCAGCACCCGTCGCGCCTCGGCGCCCGCGGTTCGCTTCTGGGTAGTGGTCAGGTGGTGGAACACCAGCGAGGACGTCATCCGATCGAACGTGCTGTCAGGGAAGGGCAGGCGTGTCGCCGATCCAGCGACGAAGGTCACATCGACCTGCTCCCGCCGCGCCTTGTCCCTGGCCCTCGTGAGGACCGACGGGTCGGGATCGATGCCCACCACCTCGAGATGGGGATGGCGCCGCTTCGCCGAGATGGCGAAGGTCCCGGTGCCGCATCCGACGTCGAGCAGACGAACCGCAGGACCGAGTCGGGCAGCATCGAGCAGCGCGCGCTTGACGACTCGCTCGCGGGTGGTCAGCCGGACGATCGCGTCGTACGCGGGCGTGAGCGCCTCGAACCGCAGCGCCGGGATGAACGACGGATCCTGTGTGCCTCGCCCCGTAGGTGCGTCTGTCGACGAGGTCTCGTGCATGGAGCCTCCTCCTCTTGGAGGTGTGGACTGACGTCCTACACCATGTCGTGCTCGCTGGGCCGGTAGGAGCTCTACCGATCGATGCGGGCCGCCAACAGCTCGAGGATGGTCCCCGTCATCACACCAAGGTGTGACCCGTCGGCCCCGAGACGGCGCTCGCCGAGCTCGCTTGACCATGAACGGAGGCGCACCCGGCGGGTCTCCGCGACCTCCGCCGGGTTGATGCGGTGGGTGAACTGGAGCTCCCGAGTCCAGGCAAGCACGGGGGTGACGAGGAACCCGGTCTCGGGAAGGCCGAACGGCGGGAGCGTGCCGATGACGTGCACGCTCGTCGCATCGAGCCCCGTTTCCTCTTCCGCCTCCCGCAACGCCGTGTCGACGATCCCCGGATCCGTCGGGTCAGCTGCTCCGCCGGGGAACACGAGCTGTCCCCCGTAGTGGGTCAGGTCGACCGCGCGTTCGGTGAGCAAGACCTCGGGTCCGCCGTCGGCGTCGACGAGGACGACGAGTACCGCCGCGGGGCGAAGCGTGGCAACGCTGGGCGCCGGGGCTGCCGGCGACGGCGATGTAGACCCCAAGGCCGGCAGCCACACGGGGTACGGGCCGGCAGTGGACGCGGGGGAGTCGGACGGCGGACGGGTCGTGGCTCCCACGGACACAGGGAGCCACGACACTTGGCCGAGTCCGACGTGGAGCATGGCCAAGCCGACCTCGCGATCGTGGGCGTGCACCAGGCGTGTCAAGCGGGGGAACCCTGGATGACCGAAGAGCGCCCGGGGCGGTTGCCCGCCGATCTCGGGATGGTCCGGGTCTGACCAATCGGCGGGGTTGTTGGCGACGGCGACCATCGCCTGGCCCGACCCGACCAGCTGGGCGACCGGACCTGCGAACGCGACGAGTGTCTCGCTCATCGACGGCGCGAGGACCAGGTTGACCCCACACTCGGCGAGTGCGTGCAAGGCGTGTGGGTTCAGCAGGTCGCGACAGATCGCGATGACCAGGTGCCAGCCGTCCGCGGTCACGTGCACCCGTAGCTCGGGCCATCCGGCCGGGCTGATGTCCTCGGCGGCGGGTCGGTCCGCGGGGGAGTGCTTGTCGTGGCTGAGCGGCGCCGCGTGGCCTCGTACCCATGCCAAGGCTCGGTTGGAGCGACGGCCTGACGGTTCCCGGTCTCGATGGTGGAAGCTCCCGGCGACCAGCAGCCGGATGCTGCCGGCTCGGCGGACCCACTGCTCGAGGTCGACGGCGATCTCCTCGGTGACCGAGAGCTCTGGCAGGACGACCACGCTCGCGCCGGCGCCGGTGGCGGCCACCAGCAAGCGGGTGATCCGCTCCCGCTGGGTGACCAGGTCGACCGGCTGTACCGGGAAGGCAGGTTCTCGCCGGTCTTCGGGCAGGACGAGCTCACCGAGATCGTGGTTCGGGTGGCCGGTGGCGATCACGGTGTCCGGGCCGACGAGTCCCGCCAGCGTCTCGGAGAGGCTGTAGTCGAACACCACCCGGAACTGGGTGGTCCACCCGCCCGCCAGCCGAACCCCGCGGGTCTCGTCGAGTCGGTTGGCCAGGCGCCACGGAGGGGCGGTCGGCGGCATCGAGATGATCCGAGGCAGGTCCGGATGGTCCAACGGGATTGGGTCCCCGACCGCCGGCTGGTAGGGGCTCCGGCCGCGGAACCAGTCGGCGAAGCTGTGTCCGAAGCGTGCGTCGAGGAGCTCGGCGAGAGCG
The DNA here is from genome assembly GCA_036570385.1 of Acidimicrobiales bacterium. GTDB lineage: Bacteria > Actinomycetota > Acidimicrobiia > Acidimicrobiales > VFJN01 > VFJN01. Next base: position 2,463 of record DATCYI010000069.1, read on the forward strand.
TGCGCGACCACCACCGCAGGCAGGCGGGGGTCTGGCTCCAGCGCAGCAGCCAGGGCGCGTCTAGCGGGGCCCGAGATGGTGGACATCAGTCCGGGTTCTGGCAGCGCCTCACCCACCTGGTCGACCAGCGCCTTGACGCGGGTGCGGCAGCGAGGATCAGCGTGGTGCTCCCACAGCACCCGGTGCTCGTCCCGGCACAGGCGCAGCAGGTGCGTGAGGCTCACCACGGGCTCGACCTCCTCGCCGATCATGGTCCGAAGGTCGGTCAGCCGGTCGGCCGGTTTGACCAGCGGCGGAACGCAGCTGCACGAGCCGTCGGCGCTCGTTGCTGCCAAGCTGCGGTCAGGCAGGTGCTGGGCCTCTGGGCCGGGCGTCATCCGACCCGCCCGCGGTGGGACGCCCGGGCGCTGCCCCAGGAGGGGGCGTGCCTCGGCCCAGCCTCCCGGCTCACCCGCTCCGGCCCCCGAGGAGAGGGGCGAGGGCCGTAGCGGGTTTGCCGGTTGGCGATCATCAGTGCGACGGCATCGTCGATGTCCGCCTCGGTGCGGCGGCCCTGGAGAGCCCCCCACAGGCAGATCCCGAGGCAGGCCGCCACGAGCACCCCGCCGGCGGTGGACCAGGACGGCTCGCCTCGGCCCAGCACGAGCAGGGCGACCAGGAGGGCAGCGGACCCGCCGATCGCCGCCAACATCGCAGCCGCAGCTACCGAGGGTCCCCGGCTCCAGCGGCGGGGGAGGGGCGAGGGTGCTCGGCGTGCCATGCACTCAGTGTCGATCCAGGCTGGCGAGGTGCCATCCGGGCTGGAACCGGATCCCCGTCGGGGAGAACTACTTGGCGGCAGGTCCCGGTCTTCAGACGGCCGCGGCTGTCGGTCACGCCGGGGCTCCGTAGTCACCCGAAGGGCGTGGTCCGTACCGCTCCCCGATGGCGGAGGGCGCCTGCGGGCGCACGATTGGGCCATTCAAGAGGAACGGAGGCAGCCATGTTGTGGCTGATCAGCGTCATCGTCGGGATCTACGTGCTAGCCGCAGCAGTCGAGTACCTGATCGCATTGCGGGCCGCCTCCGGCGTCCGATTCGTCCGCGTGCGCGGTCGATCAGCAGGAGGTGAGCTTCGGTGATCGAGCTTCTCGCCAGCAACTGGTTGCTGATCGCGGCGCTGGTGCTCTTCGTCCTCATGCATCGGTCGGGCCACGGCTGTGGCACGCACGGAGGCCACGGGGGCCACGCACATGACGGGCACAGCGCAACGCCCGCTCCGCCGCAACCAACCCAGAACACCGATCCAGACAGGAGCACACCGTGAACCACGAGAAGATGGTCAAGCCGATGCTCATCGGCGTCGCAGCCTTGGCCGTGCTCGGCATCGCCGGGCTCCCGGTCCTGAGCTACCTACCGCTCCTCATCATCCTCGCCTGCCCGTTGATGATGATCTTCATGATGGGCTCGATGGGACATGACCACTCGAGCTCAGGACACGATCACGGACAGGCGCCGATCGGAGCCGACCGCCGCGAGGAGCCGTGAGCGTCATCAGCGTCGAGGCCGGAGCTCGCCTGAGCTCCGGCTCGGCGCTGTGTGCCGTCGGTGAGGGCGTCGACCTCCACCGGAAGCCGTGAGGTGAACCATGTTCGGGTCCGTACCGCTCGCCCGCCGCAACCTGCTGAGCGAGCCTCGGCGCCTTCTGGCCGCCGCGGGCGGCGTAGGCATGGCGTTGATGCTGATCCTGCTCCTCGATGGGTTGTGGGCGGGGATCCAGGCCAACGTCACCACCTATGAGGACAACGTCGGGGCGGACCTGTACGTCGCTCAACCGGGCACTCGGAACTTCTTCGGGGCCGTGAGCGTGATCCCCGAGGACACCGTCGACGCGGTTCGGGCGGATCCGGACGTGGAGTGGGCCGCCGCTGTACGAGGCTTCTTCTCGATCACGCAGCTCCACGACCGCAAGATCCCCACCTACATCATCGGGTCGGTCCCAGGCGAGCCCGGTGGGCCATGGGAGCTTCGGTCGGGGCGGGAGGCCCGATCCAACGACGAGGTGGTCGTCGGATCCGTGCTCGCCGCGCAGCACGACCTCGAAGTAGGGGCCTCGCTCGACGTCATGGGCCGCAGCTTCACCGTTGTCGGGACGACCACCGACGCGTTCATGGCGTCCTTCGTGTTCATGACGCACGCGGCGACCGATCAGCTGCTCCGCGCTCCCGGCACGACCAGCTTCGTACTGGCCGCGACGGAGAACCCCGACGGGGTGAGGTCCCGCCTTGCCTCGGCCGGCCTCACGGTGCTCGACCGGGACGAGCTCGCGCGCAACGACCTCGCTCTGATGGCTCGCGCCTACGAGGTTCCTCTCGCGGTCATGCGAGGCGTCGCGTTTGCGATCGGCAGCCTGGTGGTCGCCCTCACCACCTACAGCGCCATCGTCGATCGGCGCCGCGAGTACGGCATCGTCAAGGCCATGGGCGCTGACGGACGGCGCCTGCTGCAGCTCGCCGTCGGCCAGACCGTCATCGTCACCGCCATCGGCCTGGTGGTCGGTGGGGTGCTCTTCGTCGTCGCACGGGCGCTCATCAACGATCTCCGCCCACAGTTCATCATCCTCGCAACCCCTGGCAACGTGGCGCGGGCGATCGTCGCCGGAGCGCTCATGGCGCTGATCGCTGCGGTGATCCCCGCCCGGCGGCTTGCCGTGCTGGAACCGTCCGCCGCCTATCGGGGAGGTTGACGTGAACGGTCGTGTGCCGCTGGCCCGCAAGAACCTGTTCCAGGATCGGCGCCGAGCCTCCCTCGCGGTGACGGGGGTGGCGGCCTCGCTCGTGCTCGTGCTCGTGCTCGAAGGGATCTTCGCGGGCGCCATGCAGCAGGTGAGCGCGTACATGCGCGGATCACCAGCGGACGTGTTCGTGGCCCAGGAAGGCGTCCGCACGATGCACATGACCCAGTCGGCGTTGCCGCCCAGCGCCGTCGATGCCGTCGCGTCGGTGGAGGGCGTCGCGTGGGCCGAGGGACTGCGCTACACGAACAGCATCGTCGACTCCGGTCGTGGGCAGCGCATCACCTACGTGCTGGGATACGACGTCGCGACCGGGCGAGGCGGGCCCCGCCGCCTGGCCGCCGGACGGCCCCCGGGCCGCGGCGACGCTCTTGTCGACGAGGCCGTGGCCGAGGAGCTCGACATCGAGCTCGACGACACGGTGACGATCATGGGCACGGACTTCCGGGTCAGCGGCACGTCCGTGGACGGGACCAACATCGTCAACACGACCGTCTACGTCCGGACCGAGGACTTCGAACGGCTTCGGGGGGACAACGTCGCCTACGTCCTCGTCGGGGCAGAGCCTGGGGTTGAGCCCGACCGCCTCGCTCGCCGCATCCAGACCGCCGTCACAGGCACCACCGCCCAGACGCGAGGCGAGTTCGCGCGCCAAGAGGCCAGCGTCGTCCGCGACATGGTTGCTGACGTCATGCTCATCATGACCGTCATCGGCTTCCTGACCGCACTGGCAGTGATCGGCCTGACGCTCTTCACCGCAACGCTGGGGAAGCTCCGGGAGTACGGCATCGTCAAGGCGCTGGGCGCGCCCCCCGGCCGGCTTGCGGCCACCGTCGTTGGCCAGGCGGCATGGTCCGTGGCGCTCGGACTGCTCGTGGCGGTCGCTGCTGCCGCCAGCCTCGGAGCTGCCATCGGCGCCCTGACCCCGAACGTCGTCGTGCTGATCCAGCCGAGCGCAGTGCTCCGGACCGGAACTGGCGCCGTCATCGTGGGCGCCCTCGGTGCCCTGCTTCCCCTCCGGCGCGTCCTGCGCGCCGATCCCGCTACCGCCTTCAGGAGGGCGTCATGAGCGAGATCCCCTCTGCGGTGGTCGTCGAGCGGCTGTCCAAGTCCTTCGGCCACGGGGACCTTGCCGTCCACGCGGTACGCGATGTCGACCTGCGCGTCGTGGGCGGGGAGGTGGTGCTCATCATGGGCCCGTCCGGCAGCGGGAAGACCACGCTCCTGCTGATGCTGGGAGCGATGCTGCGCCCGACGAGCGGCTCGGTGGTCATCGACGGCATCGACCTGGCCACCGCCCCTGAACGCGAGCTCCCCACGTTGCGGGCCCGCCACCTCGGGTTCGTGTTCCAGGACTTCAACCTCCTGTCGGCCCTGTCGGCGCGGGAGAACGTCGAGCTCGCCTGCAACCTCGGCGGCACAACCGGCTCGAAGGCACGGGACCGCGCCGACCATCTCCTCGAGCGAGTCGGGCTCGCCCACCGGACCGAGTTCCGTCCCGATCAGCTGTCCGGTGGCGAGAAGCAGCGGGTCGCCATCGCCCGAGCACTGGCCAACAACCCCAGCGTGCTGCTCGCCGACGAGCCGACGGCGAACCTCGACTCTAGCCACGGGCGCGAGATCGGTCGCCTGCTGAGGCAGCTGGCCGAGGAGGATGGACGCAGCGTGATCATGGTGAGCCACGACGAGCGTCTGCGAGAGGTGGCCGACCGCACCCTCTGGCTCGAGGACGGCCTCCTGCGAGAGATCCTCGGCCTGGCCACCGACCCTGTGTGCGGCATGTCGGTCGAGCGCGACACCTCCTTGCACCTCCAGTCCGAGGGGGAGGAGTGGTGGTTCTGCTCCGACGCCTGCCGGGCCGACTTCGCGCTCAACCCCGACCGGTACGCATCGGCCGGGAGGTCGGGCTGATCCGGTTCACAGAACTGCGTGCGAGCTACGGGTCCTCCACCGCCCCGTTCCGTACTTCCCCTCGATGTCCTGCAACCGGAGACGTGCGACGGTCGCGGTAGAGAGTCGACGGGAGGTCGAGATGAACGAGATCCGTGTGCTCAAGCGAGTGGTCATCCTGCTGGCAGCGTGGACGAGCCTGGTGCTCGGCGTCTCCACGGCCTTGGATGACGGCGCCCTCGCGCCCGCCCAAGCGCCGCCCGCAGCGGTGTCGGGCTCCTCGGAGCCCGGCACCGCTCGACCCGTGCCATCGGCACCGGCTCGATCCGTTGCGACAGCGCCCGCCCTCCAGCAGTCCTCGTCAGTGGACGGCCACGACACCCTGCAACAGGACGCGCTGATGACGCAGCGAATGGCAGCTCCGAACGCGGCAGGCCCGATGTTCACTGGTCAGGTGCAGGACGACCAGCTCCTCCACTCGCAGAACCCGGCGTTCGTCCAGGCACTCGAGGAGCATCAAGCCGACATCGACCGGATGCTCGCCCGCCCGGAGCGCTAGCGGGCGTAGCCCGCCCGTCGACCTCCGGCGGCGGGTTGGG
>DATCYI010000070.1:0-11779 GCA_036570385.1 Acidimicrobiales bacterium
GCCACCAGGTCGCGCAGCGAGGGCGGCTCGATGCCGGCGTCGAGCTCGGCGAGCATGGCCAGGCGGGCCTCGTTGATGGGCCCCATGCGGTTGGCGATGACGGCCTCGACCAGCCCGGCGCGCGAGCCGAAGTGGTACTGGGCGGCCGACTTGTTGCGCTGGCCGGCGGCGGCCTGGACCTCGCGCAGCGACATGGCGGCGAGGCCCTGCTCCGCGGCGAGGCGCTCGGCCGCTTCGATCATCTGCACGCGTGCGTCCCCCGTGGCCACGCCCGCAGATTAAGGCGTGCGCCTCACATGGTCAAGGCGCGCGCCTCAATCTCGGTCAGAGCGTCAGCAGGCTCCTAGGCCTTGGTGATGTCGAGGCTGACGTCGCTCACGCCGGCGAGCGCCTTGGAGACGGGGCACTCGACCTTGGCCTGGTTGGCCAGCTCGGTGATCTTCTCCGCGGGGAGGTCCACGTCAACGACGGTCGACAAGGCGATGCGGTTGATGGTGGGGCCGTCGTCGCCGACCATGATCGACACCTTGGCGGTGGTCTGGATCGAGGTGGGCGGCGTCTCGTTCTTGGTGAGGAGCAGGGCCAGGTACTGCGAGAAGCAGCCCGCGTGGGCCGCGCCGAGCAGCTCCTCGGGGTTCGTGCCCTTGCCGTCAGCGAAGCGAGATGCCTTGGTGAAGCTGCCCTCGAGGCCGGTGGCGGTGGACATCGTGCCCGAGCCGTCGTCGATCGTGCCTTCCCAACGCGCGGTGGCGGTTGCTGCCATGTCACATTCCTTTGCTGGTGTTCGTACCGATCGGACCGACTTGGCCCACGTCTCACCATAGGTAGCGGATCGGCCCACCAGCAGGGGTAGAAGCTCAGAGTGGCGGGAGCACCAGCTCCTGACCCGGGAAGATGACGTCCGGGTCGCCGCTGGGCAGCCCTGACGCGTTCGCGTCGACCAGCCGACGCCAGTAGCCCGCCACCTCCGCATCGCTGGCCGAGCGGCCGAGCGACTCCGACACGAGCTCATCGGCGATCGACCATAGGCACTCGCCCGGGCTCACCGTGTACCGGTCGGGATCCGACGCCACGGGCGCAGCCGGCGGGGTCTCGGGCGTGGGGTGCACAGTGGTCGAGGTCGTGCTCGCGGCGGACGGGTCAGTGCCCGTGTCCGCAGTCGTCGTGGTGGAGGACGTGGTCGGGACCGCTTCGTCTCCGAGGGGTCTCATCACGGCGAGCCCCTCCTGCGGAGACCTGTCGGACTCGCTGGCCGTGACCTCGGCGGCGGCGTCGACCGCGGGTGGCGGAGCAAGCGGGGCGGGCGCGGCCGCCAGCGGTACGGCCAGACCGGCAGAGAGCGACATCCCCGCCATGCGGTGGCCGAGCGTGCGGAGCGCGGCCGGTGAGATGGCGTCAGCGATCTCTCTGATTGCTCCGCTGCGGTGGGATGCCAGCACCTGGAGCAGCAGCGCCAGGCACAGCCATCCGGCCACCAGCGTGGCGACCAGCCGCACGACGACCGCAGTGGCCGCAACCGCACCGATGGAGTCGTACCAGTCGGCCAGACCGGCCGGCGAGCGGTCGGGCGGCGCCGCCAGCTCTCCGCGGCCCAGGCCATGGAGGCACGCGGCTGCGGCTCCGGCCCCGAGAGCGGCCACCAGTGCGGGCACCCGGCTCCGCCTCACGGCGCACCCGCCGAGGTGATGTCCACCACATCGCCCGGGCCTCGCTCAGCGGCGAGCGTGCTGCACCCGTCACCGACATCGCTCGTCACGAGCGTGCGAGCACCGGGGATGGTACGTGCCGGTAGCACCGCCACCTCCCCTTCGGAGGCCCAGCCCGCGAACACGAACACCTCGCCCGTCGCGGGTCGCAGCACGGCAGGGGTGGCCGTGCCGTCGCAGTCCCAGTCGCCGACGACGATCTCGTCGCCCGGCTGGCCCACCTCGAAGCGTCCCCGGTCGGTGGTCACGATGTTGCCGAGCACCGCGGCATCCACGCGTGCTGTCGATGCGCACCCGCGGCCCGGGCACCGCGACGACGCGTCAGGGGCGGAACGCGTCGTCGTCGGTGCCGCGGGCTGGGGGGTGGGCTGATGATCTGGGGAGGACGACTCAGCGCCTCCGGCGCGGACCAGTCCGAAGGTGCCGAGCAGTGCGATCGCCGCGAGGCCCCCGGCGGCTATGCGCCGCACCGGCAGGTCGGCCGCCGCTGTCCTTCGACCCTCGGTTGCGCCGGCACTCGCCATCGCCCGCAGGCGGGCGAGCGGACCTGGCTCCTCTGCTGGGGCGTCAGTCGATGGGAGCGCCCGCGGGCTGGTATCAGCAGCGGATGGGATGGCGGCGCTGATGGTCGAGGCCAGTCGTCGTGCGCTCGGACGGCGAGTGGCGGGCTCGGCGCACGCCTGGTCAGCCAGGTTCAACAAGGCGGCGCGCATCCAACCCGACCACTGTCGGCGCCACGGCCACCGGCGCTCCGGGATCGGCTCACCACCACGTTGGCTCCCCAGCTGGTCGATGATGATCTCACCGATGGCGGCCACGTCGTCGAGGGGGGTGAGGCGGCTGTCGCCGGGCCCTCGGTCCGATGGCCCGAACCCGGAGATGATGGGCCGCCCGTTGGGGCCTATCAGGATGTGGGAGGGCCCCAACCGCCCGTGGACGATGCCGAGGTCGTGCAGGTCTGCGACTGTGCTGGAGACCGACGCCATGACAGCGGCCAGGACCGCTGGCTCCAGCGGGCCGGCGACCTCCAGCGAGCGACCGGCGTGCTCCGTCCTCAGCTCCCAGCGCTGGTCGTCTCCTTGCGACGAGAGCACCCGGACCACTCCGGGGTGCGCCGCCATGCTCAGCCGGTCGGCCTCCGAGCGCAGCTCGGAGGCGTCGCTCCCGGTGGCGCAGGTGACCACTACTGGTGTGCCGTCGATCTGTTCGACCTCAGATGAACGGGGCATATCGACAGCATATGGAATAGCACGAAAGTTGTCGAGAGGATGTTGACTACCCTGAGTCGGCTGAAGCCGTGGCAGACGCCTCGACCGTGGTGCCATCGTCCGTGCCGGGCATCGACCGCGCGAAGACGTACTCGGCGCGAGCCTGCAACCGCACCTGGACGGTGTCAGCCGCGATGACGTCGACCTCCACCGTGAGGAGGTGATCGGCGAGGTCGCTAGCGGCGGAGAGCTCCAAGCCGTACGTGCGCGCCAGCTCAGGGTCGATCCGGTACTCGCCCGTGCCGCGGAAGTGGTCCTCGTCGAGCGCTGCGGTGGCGATGTCGTTGGCGAGCGCAACCGCCAAGCTCGTCGCCTCGCGCTGGCGCAGGAAGACCACTGACATGTCGAAGGCGATGGCCCCGAGCAGGAGCACGATGAGAGCCCCGGCAGGCATGAGCATCAAGACGCTGGCTCGCTGACCACGGGCTGCGCTCGCCGAGGTCACGGGCAGCCCTCGGCCTCGCCCGGCACGCCACTGCGGTAGGGATCGACGAGCTCGGTATGCGACGAGCGGACGTGGAAGGGGCCGGAGCCGTATCCCCCGATGAACGGGAGCGAGATCGTCGGGACCTCGTAGCTGACCTCGAAGGTCACGCGGGCGCAGCGCTCGAACGCGAGCGACCCCACGGTGTCAACCGTTGTCCGACTCGGGTCTCGCCCGTGACCGCTGATCGTGGCCAGCGCCGCCTCCTCGGCAGCGCTCAGAGCACCATCCAGCCCCTCTCCCTCCACGAAGGTCCTGGCCGCCTGTCGGGCGGCGGCATCGGTGGCGAACTTCGCGTCGACCACCCCCCACGCGTTCACGATGAGAAGCGATCCGATCACGAAGATCAGGAGCCCGAACGGGATGGCTTCGATGCCTCCGACCTGCCCGCCGTCGCCTCGGAGCCGACCGCTCATCCGTCGAACTCCTCGCGGCGGATGCTCACCCTTCGGTGGACGTCGTCGAGCCCGATGGCGCCACCCAGCGAGGCCGGGACGAACCGGGGTGGGCGCACGACGAGGTCGAGGACCACCGTGTCGTCGATGCCGTCGCCGTCGGTGTCCTCACTCGTCCAGTCGAACTCGGCGGCCTGGCCGATGCGTCCCAAGCTGTTGCGGGCGTCGGCCTCGATCTCCTCGAGGCTCGGAGCACCGGCCCCCGCAGCCCGTTGCACGGCGTCATTGGCGATCGCGTTCACGGTCGACGTCGCGTAGAGCCCGAAGAGCAGCTGCACCGCGAGCATCAGGAACATCAAGAAGACGACGACTCCCGCGGCCGACGAGATGAGTCCCGTCCCCGACTCCCGGTCCGGGCGGCCCGACACCTCACTCGCCGATCTCGGCCACCTTGTCGCGGGTGTTGGACTCGGTGTCCTCCCACATCGTCTTGAACCCGACCCACATCAGCGCGCCGATGCCCGCCATGATCAGCACAGCGATGGCCGCAGAGATCACGCCCTCGCCGCGATCGTCCCGCCGCAGCCGTCGAAGCGTCCCAGCGACGGCTGCTGCTGAGCGTCGTAGGAAGTGCCTGGTCTTGAGCATGGAGTGTCCTTTCGGGCGTTGCGAGATCGTGGGTCAGGTGCTGGAGAAGAGGCGGAGGGCCTCGATGAACGGCACGGCGAGGAGAACGGCTCCGGGCACGAGGGTGGCGACGGTCACCGGGATCCAGACCTGTTGGGAGCGGCGCTCCATCTGCTCGATGAGCTCGCGCTGCACCTCTCGTCGGATGCTCCGAGCCTCATCGGCCACGAGGTGACCGAGGTCGCCGGCTTCGCGGTTCAGCGCGAGCACGCTCACCAGCCGCTCCAGCGCGTCGACATCGGCGATCGCCGCCCACTCGCGGAGCGCCTCGATGTCGGTCAGTCCCTGTCTGACTCGCCCGCAAACCCCGACGAGGTCGCGGGCGCAGGCGCCGTTGCCTCGTGCGGCGATGCGGTTCAGCGCGGCGCCGAGCGAGTAGCCAGCTCCCAGCAGCATCCCGAGCTGCTCGCTGAGCACCGGCAGCTCCAGGAACACCCGCCGCTTCCATCGCTCCGACGCCAGCGCCAGCTGTTGCTCGATGACGAGGAACGCGAGCAGCGGGGCGCCGAGCAGGAGCAGGGCCGCGATCGCGGCCGGCGGGCGCAGGACTCCCGCCATGGCGGCGCCTGCTGCGAGAGCAGCGGAAGACCAGCCCAGCTGGCGCACTCGGAAGGCCGTGGCGTCGAGTGGCGAGTGAACCCTTCGCAGGCGGGTGGCGACGTCCTCCCGCACCCCGAGCACCTCCGCGAGCCGGGTACCGGCAGCTCGTGCGAGCGGACCGACCATCTCGCGGAAGGACGCCACCGAGAGCAGTCCCCCTTCCTGGTGCCCTGCCCCCAGGCCTCCCGGCGAGTAGGGCCTGAGTCGGGCTGCGAGCCGTGGTCGCGAGAACCAGCGGACCTCGGACAGCACGAGGGTGCCTCCGGCCCACAGCAGGAGCGCAGCGATCGCGATGCTCCTAGGCATCGAACACCCGCTCCTCTTCGGGCAGCACCATGATGCGCCCGGCCCACACCCAGCACGCGATCACCAGGGCCAGGGCGACCACCACGAGCATCTGTCCATGTGGCGTCTGGTAGGCGGCTCTGCCGGTGCCGACGGACATGCCGGCGAGGGCCATGCCCGCTGGGACGATGAGCACGAAGCGCCGCGCGAAGCGGGCTCCGGCCTGCTTCGCCCGCGCGTCCTTGCGTCCTTGGGTGTCCTGCACCCGATCGTCGATGAGGGCTTCGAGCCGGCGATCGAGATCGGTGCCGCCGACCTCGTTTGCGACCAGGAGCGTCTCGCACGCGGCGTCTGCGGTCGGGTCGGCCAGCGCGGCCTTCAGGACCCCGATGGTGCGAGCGAAGTCCGTGGACAAGAGCCACTCCCGGTGGGCCTCGTCGAACGCTCCCCGCATCACGTCAGGCGCTCGCCGTCCGACCTCGAACAGCGCCTGTGGCACGGATCGGCCGACTGATGACGTGAGGATGCGCAGCTCTTCGAGCATGCGAGGCCAGGCATCCATCGCCGCCGATCGCCGCGCCGCCCGCCTCATCCGATAGGAGGCGACGGGGAAGGAGCCGGCGAACCCGCCGATGGCCAGGGCGGGAACGATCCCGCCGAAGACGGCGTAGCCCGCCAGGGCTCCCACCATGACGAGCGCCACGATGACCGCAGCGAGATCCCGGACTGGGATGCCCGCCAAGCCGGCCTGGACCAGCCTGTCTCGTCGCACCGCCTTGCGCCTCTCCCTGGCCAGGCTGGGTGCTGGGGCCAGGTCGCGCCATCCGAGGGCGAGCGCTGTGAACACCAGGTACACGCCCGCGGCAGCCATCACCGCCAGCACCAGGCCGGTCATCGCGGTGCCCCGAGCCCGAACGACCTCACCTCGAGCCCGACATCGCGCAGAGCCCGGTCAGCGCGGACGGGAAGGTTGCCGGTCCAGGCAAGGGTGCCTTCAGGGCCTGCGCGCTCGAACAGCGATGTGACCGTGAACTGGGCGGCCTCTGCCGAGCTGGCTAGATCCTCCACGGCGATGATCTCAGTGACCCGGGGCCCGTCGAGCGTGCGCTCGCAGTGGACGACGATGTCGATGCTCTCGCTGACAAGGGTGTTCAGGGCCGACAGCGGCAGCTGGCTCGACGTCTCTGCGAGCTGGCAGATGAACCGAAGCCGGGTGAGCGCCTGACGGGCCGATCCTGCGTGGATGGTGGTGAAGCCCTTGACGCCGGACGACAGGGTCAGCAGCAGGGGCAGCGCCTCGCGGTCGCGCACCTCGCCGACGATCGCGACGTCCGGAGCCATCCTGAGGAAGCCGCTGACGAGCTTGCGCAGGTCGACGCCGGGGCGGTCGGGCCGGGCCGCACGGGTCTGCATGCTGGCGACGTTCGGCACCGGAACGTCGGCTTCGAACACCTCCTCGGCCACGACGACGCGCAGCGATGGATCGAGCTCAGCTGCGCAGCACGAGAGCAGCGTCGTCTTTCCCGACCCCGGAGCGCCGGCGACGACGATGCTCAGGCGGGCCTTGACGCAGGCGGTCAGCAGGTCGGCCGCCTGCGCTGTGAGCATGCTGCGGTCTACGAGCTGGCGGAGGTCGTGGAACGAGACGCCGGTGAACTTGCGGATGTTCACCATCACGTGGCCACCGCGGCTCACGTCGCCATGCACGATGTGCAGTCGTGAGCCGTTGTCGAGCTGGGCGTCCTGGAGTCCCTCCGCTGGGTCGAGCTTGCGGTGCGACGTCGATGCGTCGTCGAGGATCTTGGTGAGCGTGCGCACGACGTGCTCGTCGTCGTGGAAGACCTCGTCGTGGTAGCCAGAGGTCCCCAGATGCCGCTTCGCGAAGATCTGATCGGGAGCGTTGATCATGATCTCCCAGACGTCATCGTCATCGAGGAGCGGGCCCAGCGGTCCGTAGCCAGCCAGGTTGCGGAAGGCGCGCTCGATCACGATGTCGGGCTCAGCGAGATCGTACGGGTGCAGTCCACGGCGGTGGTCGAGCGACCAGCGTGCAACCTCCTCTGCGATCAGCGACCGGAGCGCCTCGAGCGCGTCGGGCCCATCCATCTCGAGGGTGACGTCTTTCGCCCGGTCGCGCACCGCGGCCTCGATGGACTCGAGCGGCGAGCGCACCTCGATGCTCACGGTGCTCCCACCGCTGGCGGCTCGTCCTGCTCGGTCCAGCTGCCTAGCGTGCCGGGCTCGATGCGCACGGGGACGAGCTCGTCGGACGCGTGGTCGCCGGCGGCCTGATCGATCGACTCGCGCTCGAGGAGGGAGAGGACCGACGAGGCAAGCGGCGCTAGCCACGGGTCGGGGAGCCGGTGGCCGTCGCGCAGGGCGTCCTCGACCCGGTGTCGCTCAGAGAGGTGCAGTGGACTCGGCACCGACGTCTCGCCGCCCAGCGCGAGGAGCTCGCCCAACGTCGCCGCGATCTCAGCGCGTGCCCTCGGGCCCCGAGGGGCGCGGTTGATCACCGGGAGGACCTGGCTGCCGGGCACACCGGCCGCGATGACCTCGCGGATCACCCGCAGAAGGCTGTGAAGCCCCTTCACGCCGGGGGTGCCCACGACGACGACGAGATCGGCGTTGCGCACCGCTGATCGGGCCATGGCGTTGCGGTCCTCGATGTCCATCGAGCCCGAGGCCGCCTCGCCCTCCAGGTCGTCGTCGATGTCGGCAACAACCGTGCGGAAGCCACGCCGCAGCCCGTCGAGCGCCGCATCGAACGCTCGCGGTCGGATGGCCGTCCAGTCGCGATGGCGGCGCAGCCCGAGCAGGAGCCGGTAGCCGCGCTCACCGACCTCCCACGTCAGGTCGCGCACCTCGTGCGGACCCGGGGAACCGGATCGGTGGGCCTCGACCAGCTCGGCGACGCCGGGCACGACGTCGCGAGCGGCGTGGAGCATCGCCTGCTCGGCGTCGAGCGCGAGATCTGCCAGGCAGATGAGCTCCGAGTACCGGGGGTCTCGGGCGAGCCCCTGGGCAAGGGCGATCGAGATGGTCGACTTGCCGGTGCCTCCGGCCCCGGTCACGGCGACCAGCTGGCCACGGAAGCCGACCGGCTCCGGCGCGGCGGCATCGAGTGAGGTGGGTTCCACGTTGCGAGCGATCGGGCGGGCCACCTGGCCGAGCACCTGGAGCAGCTCGGTGCGATCAAAGCCGGCGGCCAGGACGGCAGAGACTCCGAGGTCGTGCCAGGAGCGGCGCGTCCTGTCGCCGACCACGACGATGACAGCGCAACCTGTCTCGAGCGCCTGCTCCACGAGGTCCCGGTCGAGCCCGACGACCCCTTCATCGACGATGAGGGCTGAGAAGCTGCGTCCCGAGCGAAGCCGCGCCCGAAGCTCCTCTACGGACATCGCCTTCACGAACTCGACTGGCACCACCGCGGTGGTCGCCCACCGAGACATGTCCCGGAACCAGCTCGAGCGCACCTGGGCGAGACCCAGGAGGACGAACCGATCCGTCGCCATCAGCTCTCCTCGTCCTTCGAGCTGGCCTCTGCCGCCCCGCCTTCGGACGGTTCGAACACGAGCTGCTCGGAACCCTCGGCGTCAGCCAACGTGGATCGCACGACCGTGACGTCGCCCGTGCGAAGAGCGTGGACCACTGCTGCGACAGCGTCGGGAGTCGGCACCGCGACCACCAGCGTGAGCTCGCGGGCGCTGGTCAGCGATCCACCATCGTCGTCGCCTATGAGCACGACCTGAGCTCCGCGCGCCACCGACAGCGTTCGCTCATCCGTGGTTACGAAGACGTCGACCCGCTCGCCCTGCTTGAGGCGCCCGACGGCGATGTGCGACCGGGGCAGCGTGAGCGCGACCTCATGGGCCGCGGCAGCGGTCGCCGTGTCGGTGAGGGAGCCGCGCTGGAGGATCTCGTCGGTGTCGATCGGGCCCAGGACCACGCGCCCTATGGCGGAGTCGATGTCAGCGAAGGTGCCGCCGATCAGGTCGCCTGGCAGCTCGACCGCCACCGTGCGGAGGTCGTCTGCCTCGATCGTGTCGCCGACGTGCAGCGGTCGGTCGGCGACCACGACCTCGTCGGTGGGGCCAGCCGCCGCGTTCGCGTAGGCCGCGTAGACGCCCACTGCGGCGAGGGCCATCAGAAGCCCACCGACGACGGCGCGCGAGCCGGGAAGACCCCGGTGCCGCTCGATCACTCGGGGAGGCGCCCCATCCCGCCCTCCGGTTGCCACCGATCGCCTGGTGGTCACGAAGGGGCCTTCGGCAACGGTCGGCCCAGCTCCTGCCGAGCTTCCACCGGATGTGCACAGAAACCATCGAAGAACATCGCAGATGGGTGTACGATGCGGAACGTGACAGCGTCAAGGGATGATTCGGACATGGTGGACGATCTCGACAGCGGCGAGTCTGCACCTGCCGACCCCGAAGACGACGAGTGGCTGTCCACGCAGGCGGCGGCCAAGCGCCTCGGCGTCACGCCCCGCACGCTGTACCGCTTCGTCGACCAGGGCGACCTGCCGGCCTACCGGATGGGCCGGGTGATCCGCCTGCGGGCCCACGAGGTCGACGCCTTCATCGAGAGCACCCGGATCCAGCCCGGCACCCTCGAGCACCTCTACCCCGACACCAAGCGCTAACCGCCGCTAGAGGGCTCGGCCTCCTCGGACAGGGAGCGCAGGGCGCGGGGGAGTGCGTCGGCCACCTCTGAGGCCAGGAAGCCGACGGGGGTGTGTTCGCTCAGGAGGCGGCCGGCTCTCGCGTGAGCGGCGATCGCCCAGGCCAGCGCGGCCAGCGGGTCTAGGCCGCGGGCGAGCATGGCGCCGAGCGCACCCATCAGGACGTCGCCCGAGCCGGGCGTTCCCAGCCCGGGTGTCCGCTCCCGCTCGGCCCACTGATCACCGGTGCCGTCGTCGAGCACCGTGGTGGTGCCCCTCACCACCGCCGGGCCGCCGAGCAGGTCGGCGAGGTCGCGGGCCAGCGGGCTCACAGCGTCGGTGGGGTCGCCGTCGCAGCCCAGCAGGTCGGCGGCCTCCTTGGGGTTGGGAGCGGCGACGAGCGCGCCCTTGTGGTTCGACACGAGGTCGGTGAGACAGCCGATGGCCTGGGCGTCGACCACCAGGATCCCCTCGACGTGGTGGCCCACCGCTCTAGCGGCGGCTTGCGCCTCCTCGCCCATGCCGGGTCCGACCACCACCGCTGCCGCTCTGGCCAGGCGCGAGACCACCGCCTCCGGGAGCGCGTCGGCCGGGTCCCACCCGAGCACCAGCGCCTCCGGGAGCGCGACGGCGATGGCGGTGGCGACGTCGGGGTGCACGACCAGCTGCACCCGGCCAGAGCCCGCTCGCAGGGCGGCGCGACCGGCGAGCAGCACGGCTCCGGGGCACGAGGGCGCCCCACCGACGAGCATCAGGTCGCCCTTGGCGTCCTTGCCACCGTCCGGGCTCGGCAGCGGATGACGGGCGAGCAGCTCCGACAGGTCAGAGGGCTCGCCCTGGTCGGAGGCGTCGCTCACCGGGGAGCCACGGGCATGTCGGGCGCGGAGGTGCGCAGCTCGTCGGGCAGGTGGCTCACGTCGTTGGACGAGACGATGGCGGGAACGGTGGTGCCGTCGCCCTCGTAGGTCGCCACCGCCGTGTTGTCGATGTCCTCGGCCTTGTCGAGGGCCAGCACAGAGGTCTCGTCGAGGCCCTCGAGCGCGTAGCGGCACAGGGTGATCACGGCCTGGTGGGCCACGATGCACACCCGCTCGCCGGTGTGGTCGAGCCGCAGGTCGGTGAGCACGGTCCGCACCCGCGCCGCCACGTCGGCCCAGCTCTCGCCGCCGGGAGGCCGGTGGTACAGCTTGCCCAGGAACGCACGGGCCGCCGCCTGCTCCGGGTGGCGGGCCTCGATGCCCACCTTGGTGAGCCGGTCGAGGATGCCGAACTCGCGCTCGCGCAGCCGCTCGTCGGTCACGATCGGGATGTCGCAGCCGGCGCTCTCCACCGCCAGGCACGCGGTGTCGTGGGCTCGCCGGTAGGGCGAGCTCCAGATCACGTCGGGCAGCTCGGGGAGGCCCTCGAGCCAGATGGACAGCGCCCGGGCCTGCAGCACCCCACGGTCGCTCAGCGGCACGTCCATGTCGCGGTGGGCGAGGTCGAGCTCGGGCAGGCCCTCCGCGAGGGCTGCGGCGTTGGCCACGTTGCCGGCGCTCTCGGCGTGGCGCACGAGCCAGAGGGTGCGGGGGTAGCCGATCCGTCCGGTGCTGGTCACGGCCCCGACCTTCCCGTGCTCCCGCGAGTTCATCCGCTGGGAGTGTCGCCCCTAACGTGACGGCCCATGGCCTCCGGCAAGCGGCAACCCTCGA
>DATCYI010000071.1:0-16021 GCA_036570385.1 Acidimicrobiales bacterium
GCGACGTAGGCCCGCGCGATGAGCGCGGTGCTGGCCTTCGGGTGGCGGCTCCGGTACGCCGCGACCAGGGGCGCGACCTCGTCCGCAGGCGGGCGCTCGTTGCGCCGCCAGGGCAGGACCCGGTCGACCGTCGGCATGGGCTCAGGCTACCGGCAGCGCATGGTCGGCTGGCGCCGGCTGTCCTGCAGCTCTGAGCGACGAAGCGAGCTGTGCTCGCCGTCGCTCAGCGCTTCTTGCCCTTCTTGCGGGGCCGGGGCGGGATCGGGCGGCCCGAGAGGGTCGGCGCCGGTCCCTTCGACGCAGGCGGTGCCTTGGTGGCGACGGCGCCAGCGCCGGGAGCGTCGATCGAGTCGTCTCGCTGCGTGGGCAGCGGAGTAGACACCACCGAGCCACCCCGCTCGGCGATCTGCGCCCGGATCTCGCGGTAGCGGGGCTCGCGCTCCTTGATCCACACCACGACCGGCGACGCGATCAGGATGGACGAGAACGCACCCACGACGATGCCAACGGTGAGCGCCAGCGCGAACTCCTCGAGGGCGGCGGCACCCATGACGAACGAGCCGACGATGAGCAGCGCCACGACCGGCAGCAGCGATGAGATGGTCGAGTTGATCGAGCGCATCAGCACCTGGTTGAGCGATGTGCTGGCGACGGCGCTGTAGGTGACGCGGCCGGTCCCCTTGAGCTTCGCCTCGTTCTCCTGCATCCGGTCGAACACGACGATGGTGTCGTAGAGCGAGTAGCCGAGGATGGTGAGGAAGGCGATGACGGTCGCCGGCGTCACCTCGATCTGGAACACGGCGTAGAAGCCGACGCAGATGGCGAGGTCGTGAGCCACCGAGGCGAGCGCACCGACGGCCATCTTCCACTCGAGGCGCCACGCGATGTAGAGGGCGATGGCGATGAAGAACCAGACGAGGGCGCGCACGGCCTTGTCGGTCACCTGCTCGCCCCACGAGGGGCCGACGGTGGAGACGGTGATGTCGCCCTCGTCCACGTCGGCGACCTCGGCCAGAGCTGCGGTGACCTCGGTCTGGGTGTCGACCTCGTCGAGGTCCGACTGGACGCGGACGACCCTGTTGTCGCCCCTGCCGATGACCTGGATCTTGGCGCCGTCCTGACCCGCCGGACGCAGGGCGTCGCGGGTGTCGTCGACCGAGAGCGACGCCCCCGGCACGTCCCAGGAGGTGCCGCCCTCGAAGTCGAGCCCGAGGTTCAGGCCCGGGCCGACGAGGCCCCAGATGGCGATGAGCAGAACGAGGAGCGAGGTGGTGGTGCCGTAGCGCCACACCTTGCGGAAGTCGATGGTGTCGTCGAACGACGTGAGGCTGGAGCGGAGGCTCACGGCTGCGCACCTCCGTGGGTCGAGACGCCGAGGAGCCGTGGGCGGTGAGCGAACCTCCGGCTCTTGGACAAGAACAGCACCAGTGGGCGCATGAACCAGTAGGTGGCCACCATGTCGAGCACGCCGCCGATGAACAGGAACAGCGCGAAGCCGCGCACGGATCCGACGGTGAGCACGTAGAGCAGCGCGGCGCCGATCAGCGACGCCATGTTCGCGGTGACGATCGTGCGGAACGACTGGTTGAAGCTCTGGGTGGCCACGCTGCGGACCGTGCGGCCGCGCCAGACCTCTTCCTTCAGGTGCTCGTAGAACACCACGTTCGAGTCGACGGCGACACCGATGGACACGATGATGCCGGTGACACCGGCGAGGGTGAGCGCGAGGTCGCGGGTCTCCCCCATCCAGCAGATGATCGCCCACATGAGCCCGCCGGAGACGGCGAGGCTGCCGATGGCAACGAGGCCGAGCAGCCGGTAGTAGGCGACCAGGTAGAGCGAGACGAGGACGAGGCCGAGGATGCCGGAGATGATCCCGGCCCGCAGCGAGTCGCTGCCGAGCGTGGCGGAGACGTCACGGGTCTGCTGGATCTCGAGCGGGACCGGCAGCGAGCCGTAGCGCAGGACCAGGGAGAGATCCTTGGCGTCGCTCTCGGTGAAGCTGCCGCTGATCGAGATCTGATCGCGCTCGTAGGAGGGCTGCTGGATGTTCGGAGCGGACATCACCTTGGAGTCGAGCACGATGGCGAGCCGCTGCGACGGGCAGGTCTGGGTGGCGTTGAAGCACTCTGCGGCCACCGCGTTGAAGGTGTCGATCGCGTCGCCGCCCTTGATCTCCAGGGCGACGGTCCACTGAGCGCCCTGCAGCACCGCGCGGGCGTCCTGGACGATGGTGCCCGTGGCGGCGGCCGGGCCGAGCAGGTACTTGGCCACGGGCTCGCCGTCGGCGTCGAGCTCCTCGAGGATGACGGTCTCGTCGGGGAGGTCTTCCTCGCGCGGCGTGGTGGACAGGTCGGTCAGCGGCGGCGCGGTGGTCGAGGTCGGGGCGTTCGGGTCGACCGCGGTGGTGGCCGTGGTGGCGGTGTCCTCCGGGGCCGTGGTGGTCGTGTCGTCCTGGTACGGCGTGGCCGGGCCCGCCGCGGACTGACCCTCCACCGGCTCCTCGGTGGCGGTGGTGGCGGTGGTGTCGCTGGTGCCCTCGGTCGTCTCGGTGGAGGACGGGTCGCCGGCGGCCGTGGTGCTCGTCAGCTCGTCGAGGCTGTCGACGCCCACGGGGAGCTGGTTGAGGACCGGGCGGAAGCGCAGCTCGGCGGTCTGGCCGACGAGCTCGCGGGCGCGCTCGGCGTCGGTGACGCCCGGCAGGCTGACCTCGATCGTCTCGCCCTGGCGCGTGATCTCCGGTTCGGCCACGCCGAGGGAGTCGACCCGAGCCCGGATCACCTCGATGGCCTGGTCGAGGACGTCGTCGGTCGTGTCCTCGGCCGGCTGCAGGGTGACCGAGAAGCCACCCTCGAGGTCGAGGCCGAGCTTGGGGCTCCAACCGCTGCCGATGACCCCGCCGAGGGCGATCAGGGTGACGAGGACCAGGACGACCAGCGAGCGGAGGCCGGACCGTCGGAGGCGACCGCGCCTCATCGGGCGAGAGGTGCCGGCACGAGGTGGCGGGCGCCAGTCGGCTGGGCGTGCAGAAGAATGGGGTGCACTCGGTCTCCGTCTCAGGGATGCTCGGCGTCGGGCCGAGGGGCGAGGTTAGCCATAGGCCGCCCGAACCTTCGAACGCACCGCGTCGAGGGTGCCGGTCTCGATCGCACTCCGCGCCTCCTCGATCAGCCGCAAGGTCCACCAGACGTTGTGCAGCGTCATGAGCCGAGGGGCGGTCGGCTCGTCGACCACCAGGAGGTGCCGGAGGTAGGCCCGCGACCAGCGTGCGCAGACCGGGCACGAGCAGGTGTCGTCGAGCGGGGCGTCGGCCGTGGCGTTCTCGGCCCGCTTCAGGTTGTAGCGCCCGGCGGTGCTCAGGATCGTGCCGTGCCGACCGAAGCGCGTGGGCAGCACGCAGTCGAAGAGGTCGATTCCGAGGGCAACCGACTCCACCATCCCGAGCGGATCCCCCAGGCCCATGAGGTAGCGCGGCTGGTCGTCTGGGAGGTGCGGCAGCGTCGCCGCCAGGGTCTCCAGCATGAGGTCGCGCGACTCACCCACGGAGAGGCCCCCGACCGCGTAGCCGTCGAAGCCGATCGCCACCGTCCGCTGCGCGCTCTCGACGCGCAGCTCGGCGTCGGTGCCGCCCTGCACGATCCCGAACTGGTTGAGCTCCGGGCGCCCGCGGCCGAGGAAGTCCTTGCGGGCCCGGGCCGCCCAGTCGGCTGTGCGCTCGACCGCGAGCCGCAGCACCGGCGTAGGCGAGGGCAGCGGCGCGCACACGTCGAGCACCATCTGGATGTCGCTGCCGAGCGCCGTCTGGATGTCGACGGCCAGCTCCGGCGTGAGGCGATGGGTGCCGCCGTCGTAGGTGGAGCGGAAGGTGACGCCGTCGTCGTCGAGCTTCACGTTGCCGCCCGGGTCGAGCGAGAAGACCTGGTAGCCGCCCGAGTCGGTGAGCAGGTGGCCGTGCCAGTCCTCGAAGCGGTGGAGCCCGCCCATGCGCTCGATCAGCTCCGCGCCGGGCTTGAGCATGAGGTGGTACGTGTTGCCGAGGACGATCTGGGCGCCGAGGTCCTCCAGGTCGGCCGACGACAGCGTGCGGACCGCGCCGCGGGTGCCTACGGGCATGAAGCAGGGGGTGCGGATCTCGCCCCGGGCGGTGCGGATAGTGCCGGCGCGCGCCGCGCCGTCACGGGCCGTGATCTCGAGCGACAGCGTCACGCGCCGCGCCCTCCTTGTAGGAACATGGCGTCTCCGAAGCTCAAGAAGCGGTACCCGTGGGCCAGCGCTTCGTCGTAGAGGCGTCGCCAGCGCGGCCCGATCAGGGCATCGACCAGCACCAGCAGCGACGAGCGGGGCAGATGGAAGTTCGTGAGCAGGGCGTCGACCATCGCGAAGGGCCGCTCGCCGTGGATGAAGAGGTCGGTACGGCCCTCGAGGCGACCGGTCTCGGCGGCTGACTCCAGCGCCCGGACGGTGGTTGTGCCGATGGCCACTACGCGCTCCGCCGCCTCGCACGCGGCCATGGTGGCGTCGGGCACCCGGTAGCGCTCCGAGTGCATGTCGTGGTCCTCCACCTGATCGCTGGCCATCGGCCGGAACGTGCCGAGGCCGACGACCAGCTCCACCGGAGCGATCGTGGCGCCGGCCGCTCGGATGGCGTCGAGCAGCGCCGAGGTGAGGTGCAAGCCGGCGGTGGGCGCCGCCACCGAGCCGGGTTCCTGCGCGTACGTCGTCTGGTAGCGCTCGGGGTCGTCGAGCGGCTCGGTGATGTAGGGCGGCAGCGGCATGTGGCCGTGGCGGGTCAGCGCGTCGTAGAGGTCGGCGTCCGGGGCCAGCACCGGCTCGACGAGGCGGCGCCCCTCACCGAGGTCGGCGCCGACCACGATCGTGAGATCGGGACCGGCGGTCAGCGACGTCCCGGGCACCACCTTGCGACTGGGGCGGACCAGGGCCTCCCACTCGCCGTCCTCCCCCACCGGCTCGAGGAGCAGGACCTCGACCTGGCCCCCGGTCGGCTTGCGCAGGAGGAGGCGCGCGGGCAGCACCCGGGTGGTGTTGACCACCACGAGGTCGCCGGGGCCGATAAGCGACGGTAGGTCGGTGACCCGACCGTGGCCGGGCTCTCGATCCGGACCCCCGTCGATCAGCAGCCGCGCCGAGTCACGGGGCTCCACCGGGGTCTGGGCGATCGCCTCGGGCGGGAGGGGGTAGTCGAGGTCGGCGGTGTCCATCGGGACGTCCAGTGTCCCCGAGCACGGGGCCGCCGTCTAAAGGACCCGGGGCACCAGCTCAGCCGAAGAGGCCGGGCGGCGGCTCGTCGCCGATCGCCCCGCGGGGCACGGCGAGCCCCAGGTGCTTCCAGGCGGCGGGGGTGGCCACGCGACCGCGGGGCGTGCGCATCAGGAGGCCTTCCTGGATGAGGAACGGCTCGTACATGTCCTCGACGGTCTCGGTCTGCTCGCCCACGCTGATGGCGAGGGTGGACAGCCCCACCGGTCCTCCGCCGAAGCGCTCGCAGATCGCCGAGAGGATGGCGCGGTCGACCTTGTCGAGGCCGCGCTGGTCGACGCCGAAGAGTGCCAGCCCGTCGGACGCGGTGTCGATGTCGACGGAGCCGTCTCCGCGCACCTCGGCGTAGTCGCGCACGCGCCGCAGCAGGCGGTTGGCGATGCGAGGCGTGCCCCGGGCCCGTCGGGCGATCTCGTGGGCACCGGCAGAATCGATGGTGACCTCGAGGATCCCAGCGGCGCGGGTGACGATCGACTCGAGCTCGGCAGGGTCGTAGTAGTCGAGGCGGGCGACCAGGCCGAAGCGGTCGCGCAGAGGGCCGGTGATGGAGCCAGTGCGGGTGGTGGCGCCCACCAGCGTGAAGCGGGGCAGGTCGAGGCGGATCGAGCGAGCGGCCGGGCCCTTGCCCAGCACGATGTCGATCTGGAAGTCCTCCATCGCCGGGTAGAGCACCTCTTCGACGACCCGCGGGAGGCGGTGGATCTCGTCGATGAACAGCACGTCGCCCTCGCCGAGCTGCGAGAGCATGGCCGCGAGGTCGCCGGCCCGTTCGATGGCGGGACCCGACGTGACGTGGATGGCGACGTCCATCTCGGTGGCGATGATGCCCGCGAGGCTGGTCTTGCCCAGGCCTGGCGGGCCGGCCAGGAGCACGTGGTCGACCGCCTGGGACCGGCGCCTGGCCGCCTCGAGGATGATCTCGAGGTGGTCCTTCAGCTCGCGCTGGCCCACGAAGTCGGCCAGCGAGCGAGGTCGGAGGCTGACGTCGGCGTTCAGCTCGACGTCGTCGTCGGCGGGCAGCTCGGCCCGCAGGAGCTCCTCCCTCATGGCCCCACCATCGTGGCACCACGGGACGCCTGGGTCATCGCCACGTGCTCACCGTGTCAGCGCCGGGCCGAGCCCAGCCGCTGGAGGGCGTCGCGCAGCAGCGCCCCGGCGTCGCCGTCGTCGGGCAGGTCGGCCATGACCTCGCGGATCTCGGCGTCGGTGTAGCCGAGCCCGGCGAGCGCGTCCCGCACGTCGCCCCGAACGGCGCTGCCGCCACCCGAGCCACCGGAAGCCGAGCCCGACACGGCAGGCGACTCACCGAGGTCGGGGATCGACAGCCGCGACTTGAGGTCGAGCAGCAGTCGCTGCGCCGTCTTCTTGCCGACGCCGGGCACGAGGCACAGCGCGGCGAGGTCGTCCTCGGCGAGGATCCGGGCCAGGGCCGCCGGGGAGTGGATCGACAAGATCGCCAAAGCGAGGGCGGGGCCGACGCCGTGCGCGCCGATCAGCGCCTCGAAGCACATGCGCTCGTCCTTGGTGGCGAAGCCGTAGAGCGTGGTGGCGTCCTCGCGGGAGTGGTGGTGGATCCAGCAGAACACCTCGTCGCCGACGTCGCCCAGGGACACGGCGGTGGTGGGGCTCACGGTGATGCGGTAGCCGACCCCCAGCACCTCCACGAGCACTTCGGAGGCGCCGCGGTCGATGAGCGTGCCGCGCACGGAGCCGATCATCCGCGCACCCCCGGTCGACGGCCCGCTGCCGCCACCCGACCGCGCATCGGCGCGTGGGCGAGGTGGCAGAGGGCGATGGCCACCGCATCGGCGGCATCGACAGGGCGGATCGGGTGGGCGATGCCGAGAAGGGTCTGCACCATTCGCTCCATCTGGTCCTTCGACGCGCCGCCGACGCCGGCGACGGCTTGCTTCACCTGGTTCGGGGAGTACTCGACGACCTCGCAGCCGGCGGCGACCGCCTCGGCCATCGCGATCCCCGCTGCCTGCGCCACCGGTATGGCGGTGCGTACGTTGACCGAGAACAGCACTCGCTCGATGGCGACCACCGCGGGCCGGTGCTCTCGCAGCAGGCCCCGGATGTCGACCTGGAGCTCGGCCAGGCGGGTGGGGGTGGGCAGGGACGGCTCGGTCCGCATCACCCCGAAGGCCACGGCTCGGGTGGTGGAGGTCTGCTCCACCAGCCCGTAGCCGCAGCGGGACAGCCCGGGATCGATGCCGAGGACAAACACGCGTTCGATCCTATCCACGACGCCGCCGTGCGCCGCGGATGCCTCAAGGGCACGTCGCCAGGAGCCGATCCCATGGAGATGTCCTCGTTGACCTCATCGAGCGCGCCTACGGTCGCAGCGATGCGAACCGCCGCCGATGCCGTGGTGGCCCTCTCCGGCGTGGCCAAGCGGTTCGGGTCGAACCCGGCGCTCACCTCGCTCGACCTGCAGGTGCTGAAGGGCCAGATCACCGTCCTGCTCGGCCCGAACGGCGCCGGCAAGACGACGGCCATCCGCATGATCACCGGCGCCTTCACCCCAGACTCCGGTGAGGTCCGGGTGTTCGGTCTCGACCCGTCGGTGGACGGCGGCGACGTGCGGGCCCGCTGCGGGGTCGTGTCGGCCAAGCCGTCGCTCTACGACCGCCTGTCGGGTCTCGACAACCTGCGCTACGCCGCGGAGCTCCACGGGCTCGGCCGGGGCGAGCACGTCGACGCGCGCATCCGTGAGGCCGCCGCCCGCTTCGGGATCGAGGCCGCCGTCGACCTCCAGGTGGGCGGCTACTCCACCGGCATGAAGACACGTCTGGCGCTGGCCCGATCGGTGATCCACCAGCCGGAGCTGCTGCTCTACGACGAGCCGACCTCGGGCCTCGACCCCGAGTCGTCCCACGCCGTGCTCGAGCTCATCCGGGAGATGACCGGCGACGGCTCCACGGTGGTGATGTGCACCCACCTGCTGCTCGAGGCCGAAGGGCTCGCCGACCAGGTGGTGGTGATGCAGGACGGCACCGACCTGGTGGCCGGAGCGCCCCGCGAGCTCACCCAGCGCTACTGGCCGCACGCCTCGGTGCGCCTGGGCGCCGACGACCACGCGGCGCTCGACGACCTCGCCCGCCACGAGGGCGTGGTGGCGTACTCCCGGGACGACGCCGTCGCCACGGTGTTCGTCGACGATCCCGATCGCGTGCCCGACCTCGTTGCCGCGCTCACCTCCGCGGGCGCCCGGGTGAGGCGCGTCGAGCCCCACGAGCCGACGCTCGAGGACCTCTACTTCGCGGTCCGCCACCGAGCCGGGCACAGCCGCCTCGGCGAGGTCGACGGGAGCGCCGTCTGATGTCGGCCACCGCCACCCGCCGCCGGCCGCTTCGCTGGGACCACCTCGTCACCGTGGCCCGCACCGACCTCAAGGTGCTGGCCCAGTCGCGCGACTACTGGATCCCGATGCTGATCCTCGGCTCGATCTTCTTCGTCATCGTGCCCACCGTGCTGCTCCTCACCCTGACCCGGGTGGGCGAGGTCGATGCGGTGGCCCAGCTCTCCCAGGCCCTCGAGATCCTGCCCCAGGCCGCCCAGGACGAGATCAAGGGCGACACCGACAGCGGACGATCTGCGTACGCGCTGGCGGTCTACCTGTTCGCGCCCGTGGCGGTCGTGGTCCCGATCACGATCTCGACCGCTGTGGGGGCCGCCACCATCGTCGGCGAGCGGGAGCGCGGCACCGGCGAGTTCCTCGCCCACTCCCCCGCCGGCGTGCGCGAGATCTTCTACGGCAAGCTGGCTGCGAGCCTGCTGCCGGGGTACCTCACGACGATCGTCGGGTTCGGCGTGTACTCGTTGATCGTCAACACCATCGTCGGGCCCGACGTGGGCGGCTGGTTCTTCCCGACGCGCCAGTGGTGGATCCTGATGCTCTGGGTCGTGCCCCCGTTCCTGGCCCTCACCCTCGCGCTGGTGCTGCGGCTCTCGGCCAAGGTGAAGTCGACGGCGGCGGCCCAGCAGGCATCGGCGCTGGTCAGCCTCCCGCTGATAATGGTCGCCTACAGCCAGGCCACCGGCAGCCTCTACGGCGGCGACGCGCTGGCCTGGTACATCGGGGCGATCGCGTGGGTCCTGGCCGTCGTCGCCCTCTGGCGCGGCGTCAAGGTCGTGACCCGCGGCCGCCTCCTCGGCGTCGCCGACGAGACCTGACCCCAAGAAACGCCAAGATCTGTGGGCGCGTGAGCACGCATTGCGTGCTCTGGCGCCCACAGATCTTGTGCTCTGGGCCTCAGGAGGCGGCGCGGACGGCCTTGACGAGCTCGTCGGTGCTGCGGAAGGTGAGGCCGGCGACGGCGCGGTGCGCGTAGCGGACGATCCCTTCGGCATCGACGACGAAGGCGGAGCGCCGGTAGAACCCGAGCGGGCCGAGGATCCCGTAGGCCTCGCCGGTGGCCTTCTCGGTGTCGGCCAGCAGCGGGAACGCGAACCCGCCCTGCTTGCAGGAGAAGTCTTCGTGGCTCTGCACCGACTGAGGGCTGATGGCGAGCACCTGGGCGCCGGCCTCCGTGAAGGAGTCGATGTCCTGCGTGTAGGAGGTGAGCTGGCGGGTGCAGACCGGAGTGGAGTCCCCCGGGTAGAACACGACCACGACGGCCCGCCCGCGGTAGTCGGAGAGGGAGTAGTCGCGCCGGCCCTCGTCGGTGTTGTCGGTGCCTGGGAGCGTGAACGGGGGCGCCGGGCGCCCGACCTCGGCAGCCATCAGGCGTCGATCGTCTCGAGGATCGAGTCGGGGATGTCGAAGTTGGCGTAGACGTCCTGCACGTCGTCGTTCTCGTCGAGGATGTCGATGAGGCGCAGGACCTTCTTGGCCGACTCGGCGCTGTCGAGCTCGATGGTGGCCGTGGGCAGCATGGTGAGCTCCGAGGAGTCCACCTTCATGCCCGCCTCCTCCAGCGCGGTGCGAACCGCGTGCAGCTCGGTGGGCGGGGTGGTGATGCGCCACACGGTGCCGTCGTCGGCGATGTCCTCGGCGCCCGCTTCGAGGGCGACGAGCATGAGGTCGTCCTCTTCCGCGCCGCGATCGGCGATCACGACGCCCTTGCGCTCGAACTGCCAGGCCACGGCGCCGGGCTCGGCCATCGAGCCACCGTTCTTGGCGAAGAGGTTCCGGATCTCGGGGCCGCTGCGGTTGCGGTTGTCGGTGAGCACGTCGACCAGGACCGCCACGCCGCCGGGCGCGTAGCCCTCATAGGTGACCGACTCGTAGATGACGCCCTCGAGGTCGCCGGTGCCACGCTTGACCGCACGCTCGATCGTGTCGATCGGCACGGAGGCGTCACGGGCCTTCTGGAACATGGTGCGCAGCGTCGGGTTCATGTCGGGGTCGCCCCCGCCCTCGCGCGCCGCCACCTCCACCTGCCGGATCAGCTTGGCGAAGAGCTTGCCGCGAGCGGCGTCGGCGGCGCCCTTCTTGTGCTTGATCGTTGCCCACTTGGAATGACCTGACATCTAGAGCTCCTTGAGGAAGCGGTCGTGGAGTCGGAGGTCGTCGGAGAGCTCCGGGTGGAAGGCGGCGACGACGATGTTGCCCTGCCGGCAGAGCACGGGGTGGGAATCGACCGTCGCGAGCACCTCGACGCCGGGCCCCGTGCGCTCGACGAAGGGAGCCCGGATGAACACGGCTCGGAACGGATCGCCGTCGATCCCGTCGATCTGGAGGTCGGCCTCGAAAGAGTCGACCTGGCGGCCGAAGGCGTTGCGACGCACCGAGATGTCGATGGCGCCGAAGCAGCGCTGGTCGTCGCGGCCGTCGAGGATCTCGGCGCCCAGCAGGATCATCCCGGCGCAGGTGCCCAGCGCGGGCATGCCCTGCTCGAGGCGCTCTGAGAGGGGCGCGTGGAGGCCGCTCGACTCGAGCAGCATCGACATCGTGGTGGACTCGCCGCCAGGGAGGACCACCGCGTCGACGGCGGCGAGCTGCTCGGGGGTGCGGACCTCGACCGGCTCAGCGCCCAGCGAGCGCAGCGCGAGGGCGTGCCGCTCGAACGCGCCCTGAAGGGCGAGCACGCCGACCTTGCTCACCTGGGGGCCTCGCTGCAGCGAACATCGACGCCGATCGTATGGCCCGGGACCGCGCGGCTACCAGCCGCGCTGGGCGAAGGTGGTCTCGAGCCCGGCGATCTCGAGGCCCGGCATGGCCGGTCCGAGGCCGCGGGAGACCTTGGCGATGATGCTCGGGTCCTGGAAGTGGGTGGTGGCCTCGACGATGGCCTTGGCCCGGCGGGCCGGGTCGTCGGACTTGAAGATGCCGGAGCCGACGAAGACGGACTGGGCACCGAGCTGCATCACCAGCGCGGCGTCGGCCGGTGTGGCGAGGCCGCCGGCGCAGAACAGCGGCACGGGCAGCTCGCCGGTCTCGGCCAGCTCCTGCACGAGGCCGACCGGCGCCTGGAGCCGCTTGGCCCACTCGTAGAGCTCGGCGGAGTCGGCCTGGGTGATCTTGCGGACGTCGCCCAGGATCGAGCGGAGGTGGCGCACGGCCTCGACGACGTTGCCGGTGCCGGCCTCGCCCTTGGAGCGCAGCATGGCGGCGCCTTCGCTGATGCGACGGAGCGCCTCGCCGAGGTTGGTAGCGCCGCAGACGAAGGGCACCGTGAAGGCCCACTTGTCGATGTGGTGGGCCTCGTCGGCCGGGGTCAGCACCTCGGACTCGTCGACGTAGTCGACGCCGAGCGACTCGAGGACCTGGGCCTCGACGAAGTGCCCGATGCGGGCCTTTGCCATCACCGGGATCGTGACGACCGACTTGATGCCCTCGATCATCTCGGGGTCGGACATGCGGGCCACGCCGCCGTCGCGCCGGATGTCCGACGGCACCCGCTCGAGCGCCATGACCGCGACGGCTCCGGCGTCCTCGGCGATCTTGGCCTGCTCCGGGTCGACGACGTCCATGATGACGCCACCCTTGAGCATCTCGGCCAGCCCTCGCTTCACCCGAGTGGTGCCAGTGTCATGCGAAAGAGGACGAGAAACAGCGTCAGCCATCCCCCCAACCTACCGCCGAGCCCACTTCAACCCCCAGCCAGAAACCACTAGACCCCACGGGACCCGGCGGACCACCTCACCCGTTCGCAGCCCGATGGAACCTGCGCCCCAAACCTGCGGAAAACCGCGAAGAACGGCCGCAGGTTGCAACGGTTGAAGGGTCGAGGGGCAGATGGAGCGGGTGCCACGGGTGACCAGAGGACGCGACGGGTGGGCCCGCTGGGGGTGTGGGGGGCTCGGAACGCCCCCGACAGAGGCGTCGGAGAGCGGCTCCGCCGGTCGGAGGCGCACAGCAGCGCGAGCCGAAGGCGAGCACCAAGCCCTTGAACTCGACGTCGAAGCTCCGCTTCGGCGTCGACTAGAGACGAGTGCCTCCACCCGGCTGGGGCAGGGCGACCCAGGTGCGGCCGGGGCTGAGGGCGATGGGGTTGCCGTCGACGTCGGTGTAGGTGGTGACGGCGTCGACGGCGGGCTTGTGCCAGCGGCCGACGACGACGCCGCCGGCGGTGAACACCCAGGCCTCGCCCTCGCCGACGAGCTGGGCCTCGGGGATGGCGACGCCGAACTGGTCGGTCACATCGCTGCCCGCGTAGGGCGTGAACTGGACGATGACGTTGGCGGGTGCGACCTGCACCCCGTTGGCGTCGACGTGGGGCGTGCCCTTCTGGGTGCGGGCCCAGCCGGCGCCGTTCCAGCGGTACTCCACGGGGGCGCTCCCGGCGCTGCCGCCGTAGGTGATGTGGACACCGGCGGCGGGCTCGAGGTGGGCTGGCTGGGGCTGGTCGGGTCCTCGGTAGGTGAACAGCGGCGGCGGCGGGCTGGAGCCGTCGGCCGGCAGCTGCATGATCTGGTCGGTCGAGCGGATCATGAGGTTGTGGGTGCCGGGGCGTCCGCCGTCTCGGTAGTACATGCTCGTCGCGGCGTCGTAGCCGACGTCGACGATGTTGGACCCGCGGATCCGTGACGCGAACGTCGGGTTGGCACCGCTCCACGCGAAGTAGGGCCGGTGCAGCGGCGAGAAGATCGCTATGTCGGAGGTGCGGGCTGAGCGAACGGGTCCGGCGGGCGCGGCGTCGGTCGAGTGGAAGACGGCCAGCAGGCGGGTGACGCTGCCCTCCACGCGCTCCTCGTAGACGACGTCGGCCTCGTTGATGCCGGCCTGGGGGCGGGCCTTTGGCTCCACGTTGTCGATCTTCACGACGAGGGCCGGGCGGGCCGTGCGGTTCAGGTGGTCGCCGGCGACGCCGGTGAGCGGCGCGACCGGCAGCGGCACGCCGGTCGTGGTGGTCGGCGCCACGGTGGTGGTCGTCGGGACGGTGGTGGTGGGAGCGGCTTCCTCGTCGCCACCGCCGCCGGTCACGGCCAGGGCGACGCCGGCGAGGACAAGCACGGCGAGCACCGCGCCGAGCGCGATTCGCTTCTTGGGTGTGTCGAGGATGGTGGCGAGCACGGGGAGGCTCCTGCGAGGACGCGGTCGGTCAGCGATCTTGGCCCAGGATGGCGCGGGATCGGCCGCGCGCCGTGGATGCCAGTGGTGACGTGTGGCTCAGGGCGTCGAGCTCAGGTCCGCGGGCTCAGAGCTCGCGCAGCAGCGCGATGCGCTCCTCGAGCGGCGGGTGCGTGTCGAACATGCGGTTGAGCTTCGCCATGCGGCCCTCGCGGGGATCGACGGCCTGCGGCTGCTCGATCCAGAGGTGCGCGGTGGCGTGGGACGTGGATCCGACCACCGTGTAGTCGTCCCGGAGCTTCTCGAGGGCCGAGATGAGGCCGGGCGGGTAGCGGGTGAGCTCCACGCCGCTGACGTCAGCGAGCGTCTCGCGCTTGCGGCTGACCGCGGCCTGCATCACCTTGGCGATGAGAGGCGAGAAGATCAGGAGCACGAACCCGAACACTGCGAGCAGGGCCAGCGGGCCGCTGCTGTGGCTGTCGGAGGAGTTGTTCCGGCTGCGGCCCATGCCGAACCACAGGAACCGCACGCCGACGTCGGCGGCGATGGCGATCACGCCCACCATCGTGACGGCCAGCGTCGACACGAGGATGTCGTAGTTCTTGATGTGGCTCAGCTCGTGAGCGATCACGCCCTCGAGCTCGACGCGGTTCAGCTTCTCGAGCAGGCCCGTGGTGACGGCGATGGCCGCGTTCTTCGGGTTGCGCCCGGTGGCGAAGGCGTTCGGCGAGGGATCGTCGACGATGTAGATGCGGGGCTTGGGGAGCCCGCCTGCGATGCAGAGCCCCTCGACGAGGTTGTGCAGCCGCGGGTACTGCTCCACCGACGCGGGCTGGGCCCGGCTGACGGCGAGGGCGATGGCGTCGGACTTCCAGTACGACAGCGCCGCTGAGCCTCCGGCGATCAGCAGCGCGACGACGATGAAGACCGGTCCGCCGCCGATCAGCAGGTTCAGGGCGAAGCCGACGGCCACGACCAACAGGACGAAGCCGGCTATGAGGAAGATGGAGCGGCGCTTGTTCTGCGCTACCTGGTCGTACACGCGGGGTTCAGGTGGCTGCGGGGGGCGGGGTGGTGCCACCCGTGTCGACCGGAGGCGCCGAGCCGAAGTCGACGTCGACCCGGTTGCGCTCTTCGCCAGCCGCCTCGAAGTACTCCCGCTCCGTGAAGCGGAACCGCTTGGCGATCGTGTTGGCCGGGAACGTCTCGATCTTGGTGTTGTAGCGGTAGACGGTGTCGTTGTAGAACTGCCGCGCGTAGGCGATCCGCCCCTCCGTGCCGGAGAGCTCCTCCTGCAGGTTGAGGAAGTTCGTGTTGGCCTTGAGGTCGGGGTAGGCCTCGGACAGCGCGAACACCGACTTCAGCGCACCGCTGATCACGTTCTCGGCTTCGGCCTGGTCGTGCGGGCCCTGGGCGGTCATGGCCATGTTGCGGGCCTGGATCACGTTCTCGAGGGTCTCACGCTCGTGCGAGGCGTAGCCCTTGACCGTCTCGACCAGGTTCGGGATCAGGTCGTAGCGCCGCTTGAGCTGCACGTCGATCTGCGCCCATGCGTTCTCGATCCGGTTCCGAAGCGAGACCAGGCCGTTGTAGGTGACGATGACGTAGATCACGCCGATGACCACGATGGCCAGCAAGATCCAGATGATGATGTTCACGCGGGGTGCTCCTCGGTGCAGATGGCGCCAACCCTACCGGCCCGGGGCGCGGCGGCCGGCCAGCAGGGCTTCATATATCTCGACGTAGCGGTCGGCGAGGCGTCCCATCGATAGCACGTCGGCCCGACGGCGACCTCCCGCGACGAGGGCGCGGCGCAGCTCGTCGTCGTCGAGCACCCGTCGGATGGCTTTCGCCAGCGCGGCGGGCTCCCCGACCGGCGTCAGCAGCGCGTCGACCCCGTCGGTCGCGACGTTGCGGTGGCCGTCGAGATCCGAGGCCACGAGCGCGCAGCCCGCGGCCATGGCCTCGAGGAGCACCATCCCGAACGACTCGCCCCGCACCGACGGCGAGCAGTAGACGGTGCAACCCCGCATCCGGGCGGCGCGCTCGTCGTCGCTGATCCGGCCCAGCCACTCGATCCGCTGGTCGTGCCCGTACCTGGCCCGCAGCTCGGCGCTCTGGGGACCGTCGCCCCCTACCCACACGCGCACGTCGTCGGGCAGGTCGGCCAGGGCCGCGAGCAGGACCTCCAGGCCCTTGCGGGGTTCGTGGCGACCGAGGAAGAAGATCGTCGGGCCGTCCGTCGGGTGGGCCGGACCGGTGGCGAAGCGCTCCACCTCGATG
>DATCYI010000072.1:0-20921 GCA_036570385.1 Acidimicrobiales bacterium
GTCGGGGCGAGCGCCAACCGGGTGCTCGACCTGGACCGGGCCTCGACGCTGCGCTGACGCGGGCCCGGCCCGAGGGCCGTGCGATCCTCAGTGGCCGTGCTCGGCTTCGGCCGCGTCGGCCTCCGCCTTCGTCTTGTGCACGGTGCCGTCCGGGTGCTCGGCCGGGCTGTAGATGGAGTAGAGCTTCAGGTCGCCATCGCCGACGTTGACGACGTTGTGCCAGGTGCCGGCGGGCACGATCACCACCCAGTCATCACCGAGCTCGTGGACATCGTCGAGCTGGTCCTCGGCCGGACCCATCACCACACGGGCCGAGCCCTGCTCGACGCGGAGGAACTGATCGCGGTCGTGGTGCGCCTCGAGGCCGATCTCCTCGCCCGCCTTCAGCGACATGACCGTGAGCTGCATGTGCTCACCGGTGAACAGCACCGTGCGGAACGTCTCGTTCTCGAGAGATTCCTTCTCGATGTCGCCGACCCAACCTGTCATCTCAGTCTCCGTTCGTAAGGGGGCTCGACCCCATCCTTACCCCATCAAGAGATGAAGGTGACCCGACCGGAGTCGATGACCACGCGCCCGTCGTCGCCGCACGTCTGGAAGATCGCGGCTCCGTCGCCCTCGCGCCACGTCTTGACGGTGAGGGCCTCGCCGGGCATCACCGGTGACGAGAAGCGGGCCTCCATGCCGGCGAAGCGCGCCGGATCGCCGTCGCAGACGGCCTGGAGCAGGGCGCGGCCGGTGAACCCGTAGGAGCAGAGTCCGTGCAGGATCGGCCTGTCGAAGCCACCCATGGCCGCGAATGCCGGGTCGGTGTGGAGCGGGTTCCGGTCGCCGGACAGCCGGTAGATCAGTGCCTGGTCGGTGCGGGTCTGGAGCGTGACCGTGTGATCGGGGTCGCGATCGGGGGCGACGTTGGTGCCACCGGAGGGGCCTCGGTCGCCTCCCCACCCGCCCTCGCCGCGGATGAAGGCCGACATGCGCACGTCGAAGAGGGGCTCGCCGGAGTCGACGAGCTTGGCGGTGGTGTCGCTGACCACGACCGCGCCCTTGCCCTTGTCGTAGATCGCGGTGATCTCGCTGACCGCCTCGAGCTCGCCCTCGACGGGGATCTCGCGGTGCAGGGTGATCCCCTCCTCACCGTGCACGAGCATGGCCGGGTTGAAGGTGCCGATGCTGCCGAAGGCGGCACCCATCGGGGCGAGCACCACGGCCATCGTCGGCAGCACGCGCTGGGGGGTGCCGCTCGTGTTCTCCGTCGTGAACTCGAGCTCCTGGAGCGGATCGGCCGCACCGGCGCCCACGCCCAGGGCGTAGATCATGGCGTCCTTGGAGCTCCAGCGGTGCCGGATCGGGTCGGACTTGCTGCCGACGGCATCAGGGTTGATGGGCATGGTGGCTCCTCAGGACTCGTCGTGGCCGGACATGTCGGCGTTCGGGCGGGCCTTGGCCACGATGTCGAGCACCTTGGGACCGAGCTCCGAGAGGTCGTCGGGCGGGTTCTCGATGGTGGGGCCGCGGTGCCAGCCCTCGCTGACCGAGAGCTTCTGCCCGGTCACGTCGAACACCCGGCCGGTGACGCCGGACGCCTCGGGGCTGGCGAGCCAGCACACGATCGGAGCGATGTGGGCCGGCGAGAGCTGCTCCTTGATCTCATCAGATGCCTGGCCCATGCCGAGGCCCTCCGTCATCCGGGTGAGGGCAGCCGGCGCGATCGCGTTCACGGTCACTCCGTAGCGGCCGAGCTCCTTGGCCGCGATGATCGTGAAGCTGGCGATCCCGGCCTTGGCCGCGCCGTAGTTGGTCTGCCCGACGTTGCCGTAGATGCCGGAGGGGGACGTCGTGTTGATGATACGGGCGTCGTTCGCCTCGCCGGCCTTGGCCCGCTCGCGCCAGTAGGCGGCGGCGTGGCGGGACGGTGCGAAGGTGCCCTTCAGGTGCACCTTGATGACCGCGTCCCACTCGGCCTCGCTCATGTTCGTGAGCATGCGGTCGCGCAGGATCCCGGCGTTGTTGATGAGGATGTCGAGACCACCGAAGGTGTCGATCGCGGTGCGGACGAGGCGCTCGGCACCGTCCCAGTCGCTGATGTCGTCGGTGTTGGCGACGGCCTCGCCACCCAGGGCGACGATCTCGTCGACCACCGACTGCGCCGGGCCCTTGTCGTTCCCCTCGCCGTCCATCGCGCCGCCGAGGTCGTTGACGACCACCTTGGCTCCGTGGTGGGCGAGGAGCAGCGAGTGCTCTCGGCCGATCCCACGGCCGGCGCCGGTCACGATCGCGACGCGACCTTCGCAGAGCTTCGTCATCGGTACTGCTCCCCCTGTGAGTTGGCAACGAGCGTTCCCACGTCTAGCGCACGTCGCAGCGGGGGGCGAATTCCACGGGCGCCGGATTGCATGAGAGGGTGGTACCCCCATGGATCACGATCCCACCGAGACGTCTGCGGGCGCGCCTCAGGTGCCGGTGGGGCGCGCGGGCCGGTCGGTCTTCGTGCCCGCCCCCATCGACGAGGCCACTCCGGCGCCACCGGCCCACCTCGGCGACGACCGCGACCGCGGCGGGTCCGACGGCGGTGGCCGTCGGCGCCGATGGGTCCTACCGCTGGTTCTCGTGCCGCTGCTGCTCGTCGTCATCACCGTCATCGCGTGGGCCCTCGACACCAACGCCGGCAACGTCGCCCGCAACGTGCAGCTGGCCGGCACCGACGTCGGCGGGCTCTCCCAGTCGGAGCTCGCCAGGCAGGTCTCGACGCTGGCTGACGAGTTCGGGGCCACGCCCGTCGAGGTGGCGGTGGGCGACACCACCTACCGCTCCACCGCAGCGGAGATCGGCCTCATGATCGACGAGCGCCGCACCGTCGACGCCGCGCTGGAGATCGACGACGACACCGCCCCGCTGGCCCGCCCGCTGGTCTGGGTGTCGTCCTTCTTCTCCGAGCGGGAGGCCACTCCTCGCTACCAGGTGAGCCGGGAGCAGGTGGAGGGCACCATCATCGAGCTGCAGGGCGACGACCGGACCGCTCCCACCGAGCCGACGGTAGAGCTCGTCGAGGGCGAGTTCAGCGTCGTCCCGGGCCAGGCCGGCCGGGGCGTCGATCCGGAGGCACTGGCCGCGGCGCTGCCAGAAGCTGCCGAAGGGTGGAGCGAGGGCCAGCTGATCGAGGTCGAGCTCGAGCAGGTCGCGCTTCCGCCGCTCGGGTCCGAGGAAGCGGCGCGCCAGGCTGCGGCCGAGGCCGAGGCGCTGGTGGGCGAGCCGATAGAGGTGCGAACGAGCGGCGGCACCCGAGCGGTGGCGCCCGAGGAGCTGCGGCGCTGGGTCGTGCTCGCCAGCGAGGACGACGGCAGCGTGCGGATCGACTTCGACCCGGCCAAGGTCGCCGAGGGCTTGCGAAGGGCGTTCGCCGACGTGGAGGGCCACCCGGTCGACGCCTCCTTCAGCCTCGGCAGCGACGGCCTGCCGATCATCCTCCCCGACGAGCCCGGGCTGGTGTGCTGCGCCGAGGGCACGGCCGGGCAGATCATGGCGGCGCTGCGCACCGGCAGCCGCTCGGTCGAGCTCCAGCTGGTGGAGGGGCCGGCCGGGTTCACCGTCGCCGACGCGCAGGCTTGGAAGATCACCCAGCCCGTCGGCGGCAACCACGCCTGGCGCAGCGGCGCCCCCACCACCGCCGGCCCTGGCTTCACGACCTACCACTCGGCCGGCGGCAACCGCGTCGCCAACATCCACCGGATGGCCGACATCGTGCGAGGCGCCGTGGTGCCTCCGGGCGGGACGTTCTCGATCAACGACCACGTCGGCCGGCGCACGACGGAGGGGGGCTTCCTCCCCGCCGGCGCGATCCGCAACGGCGAGCACGTCGACGAGGTCGGCGGCGGCGTGTCGCAGTTCGCCACCACGATGTTCAACGCGGCCTACTTCGCCGGCCTGGAGATCCTCGAGTCGCAGGCCCACTCCGAGTACTTCGACCGCTACCCCTACGGCCGCGAGGCGACGATGGGCTTCCCGGCTCCCGACCTCGAGTTCCGCAACGACACCCCCTACGGCATCCTCATCTGGACCTCCTACACCGACACCAGCCTGACGGTGACGCTGTACTCGTCGCCCCACGCCACGGCCGAGCAGACCGACCTCAGCGAGAGCCAGTCGGGCAGCTGCAAGGTCGTGACCACCACCCGAACGCGCACCTTCCCCGATGGCCACACCGAGCAGGACACCTTCCGGGCGACGTACCGGCCTGGAGCGGGGATCTTCTGCTGATGCCGACGCCTGACCCCTGCGACGTCGCCGTCGTCGGTGGTGGACCGGCGGGTGCGGCTGCGGCGATCGCGCTGGCGCGCGCCGGGCGGCGCGTCACCGTCGTGGACAAGGCCACGTTCCCCCGCGACAAGATCTGCGGCGACGGTCTCACCACCGGCGCCCTGCGGCTGCTCGAGAGCCTCGGCCTCGATCCGGCCACGATCCCGAGCTGGCAGGCGGTCGACGACATCGTCGTGACCTCTCCATCGGGTCGCGAGGTCACCTTCCCGCTCCCCCGCGGCCAGGGCCTCTACGCGGTGGTCGCCCGTCGCGCCGAGCTCGATGCCGCCCTCCTCGACGTCGCCCGCGCCGCCGGCGCCGAGGTAGTCGAAGGGCACGCCGTCACCGGCGCCCGCGAGGAGCGCGACCGGATCGTGCTCGACGTCACCGACCGGGGTGAGCTCCACGCGCGCTACGCCGTCGCCGCCGACGGGATGTGGTCGCCGATGCGCAAGCACCTCGGCGTGGGCCCCGCCGGCTACCTCGGCGAGTGGCACGCCTTCCGGCAGTACTTCACAGACGTCGGCCCCCGCGCCGCCACAGAGCTGTTCGTCTGGTTCGAGCCCGACCTGCTGCCTGGCTACGCCTGGTCCTTCCCGCTGCCCGGCGGCGGGGCGAACGTCGGCTTCGGCATCCAGCGCGACGGTGGCAAGGTCACCCGCGTCCAGGACATGAAGCAGCTGTGGCCGGAGATCCTCCAGCGGCCCCACATCCGAGCGGTGCTCGGCGACGAAGCCCGCCCCGAGTCACCCCATCGCGCGTGGCCCATCCCGGCCCGCATCGACCAAGCGGTGCTGGCCACCGGTCGCACCCTCTTCGCCGGCGACGCGGCCGCCGCCACCGACGTGATGACCGGTGAGGGCATCGGCCAGGCGCTCCTCACGGGCGTGCTCGCGGCGGAGGCCATCGAGGCCGGGGGGCTCGACGCGGCGAGCGTGACCAGCCACTACGAGCGATCCGTGCGCGATGCCCTGGTGGCCGACCACGAGATGTCGGCCCTGCTGGTGCGAGCCCTGAAGCACCGCAAGGGCGCCCGCGCCGCTGTGCGCGTCGCCGGGGCCAGCGCGTGGACCCGACGGAACTTCGCCCGCTGGCTCTTCGAGGACTACCCCCGCGCGATCCTCGCCACGCCGAGGCGCTGGCACCGAGGCATGCTCACCGGCCCCGGCGCCTACCGCTGAACCACCCCGCGCGTCGAATGGTGTCAGACACCATTCGACGCGCCGGTCGTCAGGCGTCGGCGACCCAGGTCTTGACCTGCTCGATGAGCTTCACCGGGTCGGGGCCGATCGGGGTGACGTTGAGGACGGTCACGCCGCTCTCCTTGTACGCCGCGATGCGCTCCTTGACGTAGCCCTCGGAGCCGCAGAGGGTCATGGCCTCGAGGAGGGCGTCGGGCACCAGCTCGGCGGCCTCCTTCTTCTTGCCGTCGAGGTACAGGTCCTGGATCTTCGCGGCCTCCTCCTCGAAGCCGTAGCGGCAGACCAGGTCGTTGTAGAAGTTCTTGCCCTTGGCCCCCATGCCGCCCACGTAGAGCGCGACCATCGGGCGGGACATCTCCCGCATGGCCTCGGCACCCTCGCCCACCGACAGAAGGCCGCCGGCCACGATCTCGAGCGGGCCGAGGTCGGCCGAGCGCTTCGCGGCACCGGCCGCGAGGTCGGCGCCCCACACGTCGCTGGCCTTCTCGGGCAGGTAGAACAGCGGCAGCCAGCCGTCGGCGAGCTCCGCCGTCATCTCCACGTTCTTGGGGCCGAGCGACGCGACGTAGATCGGGATGCTCGAGCGCACCGGGTGGGTGATCATCTTGAGCGCCTTGCCGAGCCCGGTGCCCTGGCCCTCGGGAAGAGGCAGCTTGTAGCTCTTGCCGTCGTGCACGACGCGCTCGCGCTGCCACACCTGGCGGCAGATCTCGATGATCTCCCGGGTGCGGCCGAGCGGCCTGTCGTACTTCACCCCGTGGAAGCCCTCGATCACCTGCGGGCCCGACGCGCCGAGGCCGAGGATGCAGCGACCATCCGACAGGGCGTCGATGCCGGCTGCGGACATGGCGAGCAGCGTCGGCGTGCGCGTGTAGATCGGCAGGATGCCGGATGCGATCTTCACCGTCGACGTCTTCGCGGCGAGGTAGCCCATCTGGCTGACGGCGTCGTAGCCGTAGGCTTCGGCCACCCACACCATGTCGAGGCCCGCCTGCTCGTAGGCGACGACCTGGTCGGCGGACTCTTGGAAGCCGCCGGAGTACGAGAGCTGCATTGACAGCTGCATGGAGTTCCCCCTGTAGGTGGTGTTCGGATGGTCAGCTCGCCGCGGCGAGCCGCTCGCGGGCGTTCTTGGATCGTTCGAGCAGGTGCGGCGGCACGCCGAAGGCGTTGTCCGCCGCCTCGGCGCCGGCATCGGCGGACTCCGCCGCCGCGGCACCGTCGGGGGCTGCATCGGCCGTCTCCTCGACCCGCTCGTCGAGCGGGATGAAGTCGCCCGGGCGCACCAGGTGACGGCCGTCGAGCAGGCCGTGCTCGACGCCGTTCTCGAACAGGACGCGGTGACGCAGCCAGGTCACGCCGGACACCACCAGCACCTTGCCGGGGGTGCCGGCGGGCACGCCGGGGAGGTCGATGTTGGCCCGGACCTTCTCGTGGCGCTTGAGATCGATCGAGGCGATTGCAGACATGGCGATCAGTCTGACCTGAGCGAGGCCGTCGGAATAAGTAGCCAGACTACTTAGTTAGGTGAAATGATGTCGCCCATGCCCTCCCCCAGCCTCCCTGCCACGGTCGACGCCAGCGAGCTCGCCGGGCGCCTCCGGCTGTCCGTCACCCGCTTGGCCCGCCAGCTGCGCCAGACCGCCGACACCGACCTGTCGCCCACGCAGGGCGCCGTGCTGGCCACCATCTCGAACCACGGCCCGCTCACCCTCGGCGAGCTCGCCGAGCGCGAGCGCGTAGCCGGGCCCACCATCACCAAGGTCATCGGGGTGCTCCACGCCCGCGACCTCGTGTCGAAGACCACCGACCCCGACGACCGGCGCTACGTCCACGTCGAGCTCACCGCCACGGGGGCCGCCCTCGTGGAGCGCAGCCGGGCCCGCAAGAACGCCTGGCTGGCCCGCCGGCTGCGCGAGCTGCCGCCCGACGACATCGAGCGCCTCGCCGCCGTCACCGATCTCCTAGAGCGCCTCACGGGCACCACCGAGGTGCCATGACGAGGGTTCGAGCCTTCGGAAGCGACACCTTCAGGTCGCTCCGCAACCGCAACTTCCGCCTCTTCTTCATCGGCCAGGGCCTGTCGCAGAACGGCACCTGGATGCAGCTCGTCGCCATCGACATCCTCGTGCTCCGCCTCACGGACGACGGGGTGGCGGTCGGGCTGGCGACCGCGGCGCGCTTCGCCCCGATGATCCTGCTCGGCCCCTGGGCCGGCTTGCTCTCCGACCGCAGCGACCGGCACAAGCTGCTGCTCTGGCTCGCCGCCGCGGGAGCGATCGTCGCCTCGATCTTCGCCGGCACCGTGGCCACCGGTCATGCCAGCGTCGGCTGGATCTACGTCCTCGCCGCCGTATCGGGCACGGTCACCGCGCTCGAGAACCCACCGCGCCGAGCGTTCGTCACCGACCTCGTGGAACCGCAAGAGGTCACCAACGCCGTCGGCTTGAACAGCGCCATGATGACCGGAGCCAAGGTCGTCGGCCCTGCCATCGCGGGCGTGCTCATCACAACCCTCGGCGTCACCTGGTGCTTCGTCATCAACGCCCTCTCCTACCTGCCACAGCTGGCCCTCTTCGCCCGCCTCGACCGCAGCCGGTTCCACGCCGGCGAGCGCATCACCAAGGCCAAGGGCCAGCTGCGCGAGGGCTTCAGGTACATGTGGCGGACGCCCGAGCTGCGCCTGCCGATGCTGCTCGTCGCCGCCATCGGCACGATGACCTTCAACTACCCGGTGATCCTCCCGCTGTTCGCCACCCGCGACCTCGCCTCCGGGGCAGGCACCTACACGCTGCTGCTGTCGGTGATGAGCATCGGCTCCGTGGCGGGATCGCTGTTCGTGGCCCGGCGCACCGAGATCACCTCCCGCTTCCTCGCGGTCGGCGCGCTGGCCCTGGCCGCGTCGTGCTTCGCTCTGGCCAGCGCCCCGGGCGTTGCCGTGGCCGCGCTGCTCACGATCCCGATCGGCGTGTCGACGATGCTCGTCATGTCGGGCTCGAACAGCCTGGTGCAGCTGACCGCCACGCCCGCCATGCGGGGCCGGATGCTCGCCATGCAAGCCGTCGTGTTCGTCGGGTCGACACCGGTGGGCGCGCCGATCATCGGCGCGATCGCCGAGCACGCCGGTGCTCGGTGGGCGCTGGCCGTCGGAGGGCTGACGGCGCTGGCGGCCGGCGGCACCACGCTGCGAGCAGTCGCCCGAATCGATCGGAGCGACCGCGGCGACGACCGCCGTCACGCATCGGTGCGGCCCGCTTCGGCGGCGGCCTAGCGCTTCTTCGCTCCTCGCCGGCTGCGGCGAGCGCGGGCCCGAGACCGACGGGCTCGGTCGATCAGCTTCACGACGGCCAGCTCCAGCTCCTCGGGCACTCCGCCCTGGAGGTCGTCTTCGTCGAGCTCCTCGAGCACGTCCACGACGGTGTCGTCGCTCTCGAAGCGCTCCACCACCCTGGGATCGATGTAGGCGGAGCGCGCCACCGCAGGGGTGTTGCCGAGGTGCTCGGCGACGTTGCGGACGACGGAGGCCACGGCCCGGCGCCGAGCCCTCTCGGAGTCGCCCGGCTCCTCCGCCGCCAACCCCGCAGCCGCGAGCACGGTGCCGACCCAGGTCCGGAAGTCCTTGGCCGTGAACTCGTCGCCGATCGCGTCTTGGAGGTAGCCGTTGATGTCCGACGACTTCACATCGACCCAGCCCCGATCCACGTCGCGGTAGGCCAGCAGCTCGGCATCGGCCGGAGCGCGCCGGCGCCGGAGGGTCACGACGACCTCCCGCACGTCCGGGTCGTCGACCTCGCACACCCGGCGCTGACCGCTCTTGGCGTCGTAGTCGAACACGAGCGAGTCGCCTCGCACCTTGACGTGGCCCTTGCGCAGCGTGGCCAGCCCGTAGGTGTCGTTCTCCTCGGCGTAGGCCTCGCCGCCTATGCGGAAGAAGCCGAGCTCCAGGAGCCTCGCCGCCGCCGCCAGGACGCGCTCGCGCGGCATGCCGTCGAGCGCCAGGTCGGCGTTGACCTTCTCGCGGAGGTCTGGCAGCCGGCGGGCGAAGCGCAGCATGCGGTCGTGCTTCTCGCGGTCGCGAGCGGCCCGCCACTCGTCGTGGTAGCGGTACTGCCGCCGGCCCTTCGCGTCGACCCCGGTGGCCTGGATGTGGCCCTCCGGATCGGAGCAGATCCACACGTCGGTCCAGGCCGGAGGGATCGCGAGCCTCTCGACGCGCTCGCGGACAGCTTCGTCGTCCACGCGGGAGCCGTCGTCGTCGACGACGTACCAGCCCTTGCCCGCCTTGCGCCTGGTCAGGCCCGGCCCGTTGCAGTCCACCTCTTGCACCGCCACGGCCCAGCGCTACCCCGCTGCCGCCGCTACGACACCCAGGAGACTGCTGAGCAATGCCTGGTCAGGTCTCTCCGGCAACCGGATTGCTCAGCAGGCTCCTAGACGTCGTGCGGCAGGCCGAGCACCCGCTCGGCCACGATGTTGCGCTGCACCTCGCCGGTGCCCCCGCCGATGGTCAGGGCGGGGGCGAACAGGAAGCCGTAGTGCCACATCGCCGGATCGGCACCGAGCGGACCCTCGGTCGTGAGCATCCCACCGGCGCCGGCGAGGTCCTTGGCCAGGCGCATCATCCGCTGCCCGTGCTCGTCGGCCAGGATCTTGCGGATCGAGGCCTCTGCGCCGGGGGGCTCGCCCTTGATGCGAGCGGTCACGGTCCGCAGGCGGATGAGCCGCAGGAGCTCCGCCTCGATGTGGAGGTCGGCCAGGCGCTGACGCAGGACAGGATTGGTGACCCCTCCGGCGGCACGGACGACGTCGAAGAGCTCGTCGGCGGCCGGACCCATCCCCCAGAGCGCGCCGCCGGACGACAGCGAGACGCGCTCGTTGCCGAGCGTCACCTTCGCCAGCCCCCATCCCCGGTTCACGTCACCGACCAGGTTGGCGGCCGGCAGCCGCACCTCGTCGAGGAAGACCTCGTTGAAGATCGGCAGGCCCGTCATCTCGACTATCGGGCGGACGTCGATCCCCGGCGCGTCCATCGGGCAGATGAAGTACGAGATGCCCTCGTGCTTCGGGGCGTCGGGATCCGTC
Organism: Acidimicrobiales bacterium; assembly: GCA_036570385.1. Taxonomy (GTDB): domain Bacteria; phylum Actinomycetota; class Acidimicrobiia; order Acidimicrobiales; family VFJN01; genus VFJN01. The sequence continues at coordinate 10,581 of DATCYI010000072.1, forward strand.
CGGGCGATCAGGATCCCGTAGGCGGAGGCCTGCGCTCCCGACGTCCAGATCTTCTGGCCGGTGACCACCCACTCGTCACCGTCACGGACCGCCCTCGTGGTCAGCGAGGCCAGGTCGGAGCCGGAGCCGGGCTCGCTGAAGAGCTGGCACCACACCTCCTCGCCAGCGAGGAGCGGCATCAGGTACCGGTCCTTCTGCTCGGCGCTGCCCCCGTGCAGGATCGTGGGCCCGGCCCAGCCGATGCCGATGGGGTTCGACGGACGGCTCACGCCCGCGGCCCGCAGCTCGTCGTCGACGATGATCTGGTGGATCGGGTCGGCGTCGAGCCCCCACGGAGCGGGCCAGTGGGGGGCCACGTACCCAGCCTCGGCCAGCTGGCGGCCGCTCGGGGTCGGGTTGTCGGCCAGCCAGGTCCGCACGGCGAGTCGTCGCGGGTCGTCGTCGGGCGGGAGCTCGAAGTCCATCCGGCACCGTAACCACCTACTTGACTGCGCGGTCAAGAAGCGGGCCGGCGCCCTGGTACGCTCGCCGCCCGAAGCGCGCGGGACAGGCCCGCGTGCGGCGCCCAGGGGGAGACACATGCCGGGTTGGAACTTCGCAGACGCGTGGGAGGTCGTGGCCACGCAGGTTCCCGACGCCGACGCGCAGGTGCAGGGCGAGCGGCACGTCTCGTGGACGGAGTTCAACCGCCGAGCGAACGGCGTGGCCCAGGCCATGCTCGACGCCGGGGTGTCCGAGCAGGACAAGGTGGCGCAGTACCTCTACAACTGCCCCGAGTACCTCGAGTCGATCTTCGCGGCGTTCAAGGCGGGGCAGGCGCCGATCAACACGAACTACCGCTACCTCGACGACGAGCTCGTGTACCTCTGGGACAACGGCGACGTCGTCACGGTGGTGTTCCACGGCTCGTTCGTGGAGCGCATCGAGCGCATCCGCTCCCGCGTGCCACGGGTGAAGGTGTGGCTCTGGGTGGACGACGACACGGCGGCCTGCCCCGACTGGGCGACCCCGTACGAAGCTGCTGCAGCAGCCGGCACCGACACCAACGTGGCCGGGCCGTGGGGCCGCGACGGCGACCACCTGCTCCTGCTCTACACCGGCGGCACCACAGGCATGCCCAAGGGCGTGATGTGGCGCCAGGACGACCTCTTCCGCGCCCTCACCAGCACGCTGATGCCGACGGTGCGCGACGCGGAGCCCGACCTCGACATCATCCGTGAGGCCGTGACCGCACCCGGGATGGTCGGCATGCCTGCTTGCCCGCTGATGCACGGCACCGGCTGCTTCACACAGCTGATCCTGCTCTCGGCCGGTGGCAGCACCGTCACCCTCGAGTCGCGCACGCTCGACATCGACGAGATGCTGGCCACCATCGAGCGCGACGGCGTCAACGCCATCGCGATCGTGGGCGACGCGTTCGCCAAGCCGATGCTGCGCGCCCTCGACGCGTCGCCCGACAAGTACGACATCTCGTCGCTGGTGATGATCTCCAGCTCAGGCGTCATGTTCAGCGAGGAGTCCAAGCAGGGCCTGCTCCGGCACCATCCGGGGATGATGATCGTCGACGCGTTCTCCTCCTCCGAGGCCCTTGGCATGGGCCAGTCGGTGTCCACCGCGGGCGGCACGAGCGCCACCGCGAAGTTCATGGTCGGAGAGCACACCAAGGTGATCACCGACGACGGCCGCTCCGTCGAGCCCGGGTCCGGCGAGACCGGTCGCGTGGCGGTGGGCGGCTTCCAGCCGGTCGGCTACTACAAGGACCCCGAGAAGTCCGCAGCGACGTTCATCAGCTTCGAGGGCAAGCGCTACTCGGTGCCCGGCGACTACGCCACAGTCGAGGCCGACGGCTCGCTGACCCTGCTGGGCCGGGGCTCGGTGTGCATCAACACCGGTGGTGAGAAGGTGTACCCGGAGGAGGTCGAGGAGGTCCTGAAGACCCACTCCGCCGTGGCCGACGCCGTCGCCGTGGGGCTGCCCGACGAGAAGTTCGGTGAGGCGATCACGGCGGTGGTCGAGCTCGCTCCCGGGTCGGCCTTCGACGAGTCCGAGATCATCGCCCACGTGAAGGGCAAGCTCGCCGCCTACAAGGCGCCCAAGCGGGTGCTGTCGATCGACACGATCGGCCGAGCGCCCAACGGCAAGGTGGACTACAAGCGCCTCAAGAGCTGGGCGGCCGACGAGGTGACCTCCGCCACCTCCTGATCCGCTGCGCCCAACGCGGCGGCCGGCAGGGCAGACTGTGCCCATGCGCTCCTCGAACCCGGCACTGAACGACAAGGTCTTCCAGCAGGCGCGCGGCGGGGCGGCGGCCACCGACGCGGGCTGGGCCGCGGCCCAAGACGCCTACGCCGCTCCGGCGTACCGCGGTCCGGTAGCGGGCGACGACACGATGACGCTCAACGGCGTCGTCTGGTCGTCGGGCGCGCTGATCGTCCTGCTGCTGGCCACAGCCGTGTTCGGCTGGGCCAGCACCGAGGCGAGCGCCACCCGGGTCGAGATCCCGGGCTGGCTCCCGGTCGTGGCGATCGCCGGGCTCGGCGTCGCCATCCTCACGATCTTCAAGGCGAACCTGGCCCGCTTCACGGCGCCGGTCTACGCGCTGCTCGAGGGCGCGCTGCTCGGCTCCATCTCGAAGCTCTACAACGACCAGTACGACGGCATCGTCGTGCAGGCGGTCGGGCTGACGGTGGGCGTGTTCCTCGTGATGCTGTTCCTGTACGCCAGCCGCATCATCAAGGTCACCGACAAGCTGCGCATGGGGATCGTGGCCGCCACCGGCGCCATCATGCTCGTGTACCTCGTGGGCTTCGTCATGCGCCTCTTCGGCGCCGAGATGCCCTTCATCCACGACTCCGGTCCGATGGGGATCGGCATCAGCCTCCTGATCGTCGGCGTGGCTGCCTTCAACCTCCTGCTCGACTTCGACTTCGTCGAGCGAGGGGTCGAGGCCGGCGCCCCGCGCCACATGGAGTGGTACGCGGCGTTCGGGCTCCTGGTCACCCTGATCTGGCTCTACCTGGAGCTGCTGCGGCTCCTCGCGAAGCTCCAGTCGCGCGACTGACGCCCCGCCTCGGCCCGCGCCTCGCGGCGATTCGGACACCTTCGAATGCGGCGCGTACGCTCGCCGCTCACGCGATTCCCCCTACTCGCAGGAGCAGACATGGCTGATCTCGGTTTCGACGGCAAGGTAGCGATCATCACCGGCGCAGGCGGTGGCCTCGGCCGCTCGCACGCCCTCGACCTCGCCAAGCGGGGCGCGCTCGTCGTCGTGAACGACCTCGGTGGCAGCACAGACGGCACCGGCTCCTCCGAGTCCGCCGCCCAGAAGGTGGTCGACGAGATCAAGGCTGCCGGCGGCGAGGCCGTGGCCAACTACGACAGCGTGGCCACGCCCGAGGGCGGCAAGGCCATCGTGCAGACGGCCGTCGACTCGTTCGGCCGCATCGACATCATCATCAACAACGCCGGCATCCTGCGGGACACGTCGTTCAAGAACATGACGCCCGACCAGATCAACCCGGTGCTCGACGTCCACCTCCGCGGCGCCTTCTACGTCACCCAGCCGGCCTGGCAGATCATGCGCGACCAGGGCTACGGCCGGATCGTCAACACCTCCTCGGGCGCCGGCATCTTCGGCAACTTCGGCCAGACGAACTACGGCTCCGCCAAGATGGGCCTGGTCGGCTTCACCCGCGTGCTCGCCGTCGAGGGCGCGAAGAACAACATCAAGGCCAACGCGATCGCTCCGGTGGCCCGCACCCGCATGACCGAGGACCTCCTCGGCCCGCTCGCCGACAAGCTCGCCCCCGAGTTCGTCACCCCCGTGGTGACCTACCTGGCCCACGAGGAGTGCTCGGTGAGCGGCGAGGTCTACTCGGTGGCCGGCGGCAAGGTCAGCCGCGTGTTCGTGGGCGTCACGCCCGGCTTCGTCGACTCCGAGCTCTCGGCCGAGTCGGTCCGCGACAACCTCGACCAGATCCGGGCCGAGGACGGCTACGCCGTGCCCACCAGCATGAACGACGAGCTCGGCCTGGTGCTCAAGGCCCTCTCCTGACGCACGCGCGTCGAATGGTGTCTGACACCATTCGACGCGCTGCTTGGGGGGTCGGGGACCTTCTGTTGGCGGAGTGCCAACAGCGGCTAGGTTCCGGAGGATGACGACCGACGCGATCTCCGTCGACGACTTCCGCGAGAAGGCGCAGGCCTGGCTGGCGGAGCACAAGGGCGAGGCCCCGAGGGACTACGGCGCCATCCTGCCCCCCGACCTGGCGGACCAGGGCCGGGCGTGGCAGCGCCTCATCCTCGCCGGCGGCTTCGCGGGCATCCACTGGCCCACGGAGTACGGCGGCCTGGGGCTGACACCGGCGCACACCGCCGCGTGGACGACCGAGTGCGCGATCGCCGAGGTGCCGCCGTGGATCAACATGGTCGGCCTCGTGCTGACCGGCGGCTCGATCCTGATGTTCGGCACACCGGAGCAGCAGGCCACCCACCTGCCGGGGATCCTCGACGCCGACCAGATCTGGTGCCAGCTCTTCTCCGAGCCCGGCGCCGGCAGCGACCTCGCGTCGCTCACCACCAAGGCGGAGCTCGACGGCGACGAGTGGGTGATCACCGGTCAGAAGGTGTGGTGCTCCAACGGGCGGGTGGCCGACCGGGGCATCTGCCTGGCCCGCACCGATCCCGATCTGCCGAAGCACAAGGGCATCTCGTTCTTCCTGGTCGACATGCACCTGCCGGGCATCGAGATCCGGCCGCTCCGGCAGATGAACGGCGGCAGCGAGTTCGACGAGGTGTTCCTCGACGAGGTCCGCCTCCCCGCCGACGCGCTGCTCGGCCCGGTGAACGGAGGCTGGGGCGTCGCCATGGCCACCCTCACCAACGAGCGCGGCCACATCGGCTCCGCGGGGATCTCGCTGGCCCGGCGCCTCGACGCGATCGCTTCCATGGAGGGAGCCGACACCCCCGTCACCAGGGCCCGGCTCGCCGAGCTCGTGATCCGCGGTCGGGCCCTGCAGGCCATGGGCCGGCGCCAGGGTCCGGTGGCCTCGGTCGCCGCCAGCCTCTCGAAGCTGGGCGTCACCGAGCTGATGTTCGACGCAGCGGTGCTCGAGGCCGACCTGGCCGGGCCCTACGCCATGCTCCAGGGCGGCGCGGCGTCACGCCTGCTTGCCGCGCCGGGCGGTCGGATCGCCGGCGGCACCACCCAGGTGCAGAAGAACATCATCGCCGAGCGCCTCCTGGGGCTCCCCAAGGAGCCGAGCTAGTGCTCTGACCATGAACCTTGGTGGGTGGCACGGCGAGTCAGATGTGCCGCTGGCAAGGACGCACGACGAAGGCGCAGCCGCAGCTGCGGCGAGGAGGAGGACGCCGTCCAGCGGTGCATCTGGCCGGCGTGACCCCGCCGAGGGTTTGTGGTCAGAGCACTAGCCAGCCCGAGCCTGCGTCAGCACGGCGCTGGCCAAGCGGCGCAGGACCCGCTCTGCGGCGGCCTCGTCGCGTCCGCGGCCGGCCCGCAGGCCCTCCCACGTCGACCAGCTGAGCGCCGCGTCGAGAGCGTCGAGGACCTCTGTGCGGTCAGCGCTCTCGCAGGCGTCGAGCTCCGGCTCGAAGGTGCGTTCGAGCTCGCTGCGCAGGAACTCCTGGCCATCCCGCAGCCGCGCCGTGATCTCAGTGGAGAACGGGCCGTGGACGCCGGCGGCCCGACGGATGGGCGACACCGCCTCGAGCAGCAGCACCCGCTGGTGCACGAATCGGGTGAGGCGGTCGTCGAGCGGTCCGGCGGGATCGATGGGGACGACCAGCACGGCCACCCGCTCGACCAGGCGCTCCGCCACCGCCGCGTGCAGGCTCTCCAGGTCGTCGAAGTGCTGGAACACCGAGCGCACCGACACGCCGGCGCGCTCGGCCACGCGGGGAGCGGTGGGTCGCAGGTCGCCCTCGTCGATCAGGCTGATGGTGGCGTCGACGATGGCCTCGCGGGTGCGCATCGACCGCAGCGTGCGGCCGTCGACGGGCGCGGCGGGGGGCGCGGACGTGGGCGGAGCGGGGGCTTTCTGCACGACCGCTGCAGCGTACCTGACCCCTCGTCAGGTACGGGCCAGGCTCACACCTGCTGGGCCACGGGGGCGCCGTGGTGGGCCACGATCCGCCAGCGGCCCTCCGAGCTCACGAAGACGTTCAGCGCCGCGACGGTTCCGCCGCCGTCGGCGCCGATGAGGTTCTCGTCGACGGTGACCCAGGCGGTGTCTCCCGCCACCGCGGCCACCTCGTTGGTGAGGATGAACTGGAGGGGGCTCGGGCCACCGAACAGCGCGAACCACGAGCCCGACACCGCACCCCAGCCGTGGAGCGTCCGCCAACCCGGATGGGTGCACACCACTCGGTCGCTGTGCTCCCAGAGATCCGACATGCGGTCGAGGTCGCGGCCCTCGAAGGCCTCGTAGAAGGCACGGTTGGCGGCGAGCACCTCGTCCTCGACGTCGGTCATGCCTGCGACGCTATTCGCCTCGGTGGCAGGCGCCGGACGAGGATGCCCTGATGCGAGCGATCCCCACCACCGACGGGCTGACCCTCGGTCTGCACGAGCACGGAGGCACGGGCCGCCCCGTGCTCCTATGCCATGCCACGGGCTTCCACGGCGCGGTCTGGGAGCCGCTGTCGGCGGCGCTGGGAGACGGCTTCGAGCGCTGGGCCGTCGACTTCAGGGCCCACGGCGCCTCGCCGGTGCCTGTCGACCACCCGCTCGACTGGGAGGGCATGGGCGACGACGTCCTCGCGGCCGTCGATGCGATCGACGTGGCCCCCGGGGCGCTGCTGGGCGTGGGGCACTCGATGGGGGGCGCCGCACTCCTGCTCGCGGAGCAGGCCCGGCCGGGCACCTTCGCTGGGCTGTGGATCTTCGAGCCGATCGTGCCCCATCCCGTCGCCGCCGCGGCGATGCAGGGCGCAAACAACCTGGCCGACGGGGCGAAGCGGCGCCGGCCCTCGTTCCCGTCGACGGCGGAGGCCCTGGCCAACTTCGCCTCGAAGGCGCCGCTGTCGGTGCTGCGGGCCGACGCCCTCCACGCGTACGTGCGCCACGGTCTCCAGCCCGGCGAGGACGGCGCCGTGCACCTGGCCTGCCGCCCGAGCGACGAGTCGCGCATCTACTCCAAGGGCGGGAGCCACGGCGCCTTCGAGCGCCTAGGCGAGGTTGCGTGCCCGGTCGTGGTCGCCTGCGGTCGCGACGAGCCGGGCCCCGGCATGTTCATCCCGCCGATGATCGAAGCGCTCCCCCACGCCCGCATGGAGCGCCACGACCACGTCGGCCACTTCGGTCCGCTCGAGGCTCCCGCCGAGATGGCGGCCGCCATCGCCGCCTTCGCCGCCGAGCTCTGAGATCCGGGCGGATCAGACGGTCCCGGGGGACAGTCACAGGGTCCGCGTAGCCTGGTGCCATGCCGTTGCCCCTGCCGAGCAGCCTTTCGCCCTCGAAGGTGTCGTCGTTCACCAACTGCGCGCTGTCCTTCCGGTTCTCGGCCATCGACCGCCTGCCGGAGCCACCGTCGGTCGCCGCCACCCGCGGCTCCCTCGTGCACGCCGCCCTCGAGCGGCTCTTCTGCCTCGAGCCCGCCGAGCGCGACATCGACGCGGCGCTGCGGTGCCTGGCCGATGCGGCAGCCGCCCTCCCGGGCGACCCCGAGTTCGACGGCCTGGAGCTCGATGCCGAGGCCTACGCCACCTTCCTGGCCGACGCCGAGGTGCTGGTCCGCAAGTACTTCCACCTCGAGGACCCCACCACCATCACGCCGATCGGCATCGAGCTGAAGCTCGAGGCCGAGGTCGGCGGTGTCCGCCTGCGCGGCATCATCGACCGCCTCGAGCTCGACGCTGATGGCGAGCTGGTGGTCACCGACTACAAGACGGGCCGGGCCCCCGGCGAGCGCCAGGAGCAGCAGCGGCTGGCCGGCGTGGCCTTCTACTCGCTCCTCTGCGAGCGCCTGTTCGGCCGTCGACCGGCGCGGGTCCAGCTGCTCTACCTCGCCGATCCTGTGGCCATCATCTCCACGCCCACCGATCGCAGCACCCGTGGGGTCGAGCGGCGCCTGGCGGCCGTGTGGACCGCCGTCGAACGGGCCTGCGAGCGCGAAGACTTCCGCCCGAACCCGTCGCGCCTGTGCGACTGGTGCGGCTTCAAGGCCTACTGCCCCTCCTTCGGCGGCGACATCGCCCTGGCGGACGCGCACCGCGCCACGCTCGAGCCCACACCGGTGCTCGTCTGACCCGAGCGAGGGGTTCGCTCGCCGACAGGTACGGTTTCCCGATGGCCAGCGCCGCGTCACTCGCCAAAGCCCTGGTGGTGCGGTTCGACGACGCCGTCGACACTCGGGTCGACCGGATCCGCGGCAACCCGCGGATCGACCGGACCATGTACGCCGCGTCGGAGCTCGGCGACTGGTCGCTCATCTGGCACCTCATCGGAGCCGGTCAGGCCATGCTGCCGGGGCGCGATCCCAGCTCGGCCGTCCGCCTGTCAGCCATCCTCGGCGTGGAGTCGGCGCTGGTGAACGTGGGCGTCAAGCGCCTGTTCCGGCGCCATCGGCCCGTGTGGGAGGAGGACCGCCCCCGCCCGCACCGGCTCCGGACTCCCCGCACCAGCAGCTTCCCCTCGGGCCACGCCAGCTCCGCTTTCACCGCCGCCGGCGTCCTCTCCCACGGCGACCCGCTCTGGCCGGTGTACTACGGCGTGGCGATCGTGGTGGCCTCGAGCCGCGTGTACGTGAAGATCCACCACGCATCCGACGTGGTGGCAGGCGCCGCGCTGGGCGTCGGCCTCGCCGCGCTGGCCCGCCGCGCCCTGCCCAGCGGTGGTCGCTGACCCATCAGCTCGCGCGGTTGGAACATCCGATCCGATCGCGCCGTTGACGAGGACATGACCTCCCCCCGCGCCTTCGCCGTGACCTGGGACTACCGGTGCCCGTTCGCCCGCAACGCCCATGAGCACATCATCACCGCGCTGAGAGCCGGAGCGCCGTGGGATGTGACCTTCGTTCCGTTCTCCCTCGGTCAGGTGCACGTGGAGGAGGGCGAGCCGGACATCTGGGGCCGTCCCCAGGACGACACCGGCCTCCTGGCCCTCCAGGCCGGCACCGTCGTGCGAGACCGCTTCCCGGATCAGTTCCTCGACGCTCACGAGGCGCTCTTCGCGCTGCGCCACGACCAGGGCGGCCACCTCCGCGACGAAGAAGCCGTTCGTGGCGTGCTGACCGACGTCGGGGTCGATGCTGACGTCGTCTTCGCGGCGATCGAGGCTGGCACCGCGCTCGAGACCGTGCGCGACGAGCACGAGCGGGCGGCGAAGCGCCATGCGGTGTGGGGCGTGCCCACCTTCATCAGCGGGAGCTCAGCGGCCTTCGCCCGGCTCATGGATCGACCTGCGGGCGATGCCGATCACGCGCAGCGCTCGATCGAGCGGGTGCTCGACCTCCTGGAGGGCGCGCCGCAGCTCAACGAGTTCAAGCACACGTCGATCCCCCGCTGAGGCTCTGCGACCGACAGGCGCGGGTGCGGCCGGCGCGAGGCTCCTGGGCGCCGCCCGGCGGCGCCAGGGCGGGAGTGGCTAAGCCCCGACGGGGGTGTCTTCGAGCGGTGCGCTGCCGGCCATCTCTGCAGCCGTGAGCAGCATGCGCACATCGAGGAGCAGGTCTGAGACCTCGTCGGTGGACACGAGCTCGCGGTGCATGAGATCCGACAGGCCACCATCGATGAGGCGGAGGGCCTCGTCGATCACCGTGGTGTCGGCCTCGCTCGTGCTGGTGGTGACGTCCTCGGTTCCAGTCATTGCGGCCACGATACCCCCGGTCTGAGACGGCGAGACGTCACCGGCCGTCCCGACCCCGCCCCGGGCCGATGGATCAGGCTCGTATCCTGCAGCGATGCGCTACGAGCGGGTGGCCCGCCTCGGGCGTGGCGGGATGGGCGTGGTCGATCTGGCTCGCCGCGCGGACGGCACCGAGGTGGCCCTGAAGCGCATAACGCTGCACGGCTCCGCTGACGAGATGGCCCGGGCACGCCAGCGCATCTCCCGCGAAGCGGAGGTGCTGACCAAGCTGCGCCACCCCAACGTCGTCGAGCTCCTCGAGGTCCTCGACGACGGGGACGACGTGACCCTCGTCATGCCGTACCTCACCGGCGGCACCCTGGCCGAGCGGGTGGCCCGGCACGGTCCCGCTCCTGTCGCCGAGGTCGAGCGCCTGGCCGACCAGCTAGGCGGCGCGCTCGCCGCCGCCCACCGGGCCGGCGTCGTGCACCGCGACATCAAGCCCGCCAACGTCCTCTTCGACGCCTACGGCGAGCCGC
>DATCYI010000073.1:0-27887 GCA_036570385.1 Acidimicrobiales bacterium
GTCTGGTCAAGAAGGTCAAGTGCCCAGCAAACGTGACCCCTGTCACCTATGTTGCCGCGCGCAGAGGACGGACCGGGGGGCCCGCCTGCGGAGGAGAACGAGTCCATGATCGCGACGGACGCATCGGGCCGGGAGCGGGCACAGGCCGCGGCGCTGCGCTTCTCTCCAGTGATCGCCATCCTGGTGCTGCAGCTGGTCTTCTTCCCCGTGCCATCGGGGGTGTGGCTGCAGGGCGCCATCGTCGGCGGCCTCACCGCGCTCATCGCCCTCGGCATGGCGCTCACCTGGCGATCCAACGGCGTGGTGTCCTTCGCCCAAGCCGACCTCGGCATGGCCCCCGTGATGCTCGTGCACCTCCTGATCGCGGCCTGGGGCTGGAGCTGGGGGCTCGCCGTCGCCACCGGGCTCCTCGCGTCGATCCTGCTCGGCGCCATCGTGGAGATGGCGGTCATCCGCCGGTTCCGCAAGGCCCCCCGCCTGCTGCTCACCGTCGCCACCATCGGCCTGGCCCAGGTGCTCGGCGGCATCGCCATCGCGCTGCCTGCCCTCTTCGACGAGATGGTGCTGGCCCCGCAGCTCGACCCGCCGTTCAACCTCGACTTCACCTTCGGCGGGTGGAACTTCGGCTCTCCCGAGGTGCTCGCCCTGATCGCTGTTCCGCTCGTGGTCTTCGCGCTCGCGGTGCTCCTGCAGCGCTCCGACGTCGGCCTCGCCGCCCGGGCCTCGGCCGACGACGCCGACCGAGCCGGCCTGGTCGGCATCCCGGTGGGCCGGGTGCAGACGGCGGTGTGGGCCTTCGCGGCGCTGCTCGCCTTCGTGGCCATCCTCTTGCGGGCCAGCGTGCTCAGCCTCCCGCTCGGCTCCGCGCTCAGCCTCGGCGTCCTGCTGCGGGCGCTCACCGCCCTGCTCGTCGGCCGCCTCACCGATCTGCCCGTCATCGCCGCCACGGCCGTGGCGCTGGGCATCCTCGAGCTCGGCGTGTCGTTCAACGCCTCGACGCCGCTGGTGCTCGACCCGATCCTCGCCGCCGTCGTCGCCTGCGCCATCCTGCTGCGCGGCTTCACAGCCAAGCGGGCCAGCCGGATGAGCGACAGCGAAGCCACCAGCTGGCGCAGCGCCGACGAGGTGCGACCGATCCCCGCCGTCATCGCCCGGCTCCCGCTGGTGCGCCTGGTGCGGACCGGGGGCCTGGCACTCTTCCTGGCCGTCGCCATCTGGCTGCCTTACGTCCTGCCGGTCGACAAGTCGCTGAAGAGCTCGGCACTGCTCATATACGCGCTGCTCGGCCTGTCGATCGTCGTGCTCACCGGCTGGGCCGGACAGCTCTCACTCGGCCAGGTGGCCCTCTTCGCGGTGGGCACCGCCGTGGGGGCCAAGGCATCGACCGACTGGGGCCTCGACCTCACCCTGGCCCTCGTGGTGGCTGCCGTCGCCGGCGCCATCGCCGCGGTGGTGATCGGCGCGCCTGCGCTGCGGCTGAGGGGCCTGGAGCTCGCGGTCGTCACCCTCGCCGCGGCCATCGCCGCCACCTCGTGGGCGCTCAACCCCCGCTTCTTCGACTGGGTGCCCACCGCGCGCGTCCAGCGCGAGCCGCTCCTCGGTCGCTTCGACATCTCCTCGGCCACCGCCATCCACCACCTCTCGCTCGCCCTGCTGGTGATCGGGCTCCTGGTGCTGCGGGGCATCCGCCAGAGCCGCACCGGCCGCGCCCTGCTCGCGCTGCGCGACAACGAGCGCGGCGCGCAGGCCTACGGCCTGTCCCCGCTGCGCCTGCGCCTCACCGCGTTCGCCATCTCCGGCGGCATCGCCGGCCTGGCCGGCGGCATGTTCGCCCACCACCAGCAGGCCTTCGGGTCACAGCCCTTCCAGCCGTTCCAGAACCTCGCCATCTTCACGATGGTGGTGCTGGGCGGCGTCGGCTCGCCCATGGGTGCGGTGCTCGGTGCCCTGTGGCTCCAGGGCACCCGCTGGTTCCTGCCCGGCGAGTGGCAGCTCCTGGCCAGCGGCGCCGGCGTCCTGGCGGTGCTCCTGATCATGCCCAGCGGCCTCGGCGGACTAGTGCTGCGCCTGCGCGACGCGTGGCTCTCCCGCCTCGCTACCAACCGCAACCTCGACGCCCCCGGCTTCACCCCACCCGGCAGCGGCCTCGCCCCTGAGGACCAGGACCAAGCCGAGCTCGAGGTCCCCGTCGTCGCCGCCACCGGCGACCCAGCCGACCCCGACCCGGGCCCGGACCCTGATCCGGACCCCGACTCAGTCGCCGCGGCGACCAGGTTTGCAAGATCTGTGGGCGCCCAGGCACGGAATGCGTGCTCTCGCGCCCACAGATCTGGTGGTCTCGGCGGGGAGGCGGCCCGATGACCGCGATGAAGCGGTGGATGAACACGGTCACGTCGGGTGGGACGGTGTACCCGCTGGTCGTTCTGTTCGGCCTCAACGCGGTCGACGAGCTCGACCGCACCGCCTTCGGCGTCCTGCTCCCCGAGATCCGGGAAGACTTCGGCCTCGACCTGCAGGGCATCCTCACCCTGGTCGGCATCGTCAGCCTGCTCGCCCTGCTGCTGCAGGTGCCGATCGCTGCGATGGCCGACCGCAGCAACCGCGTGCGCCTGGCCTGGGTCGGCGCCCTGGCCTGGGGCGCCTGCAGCCTGCTCACCGGCATGGCCGCCACGCTCTGGATGCTCGGCGCCACGCGGGCCGGGTCCGCCATCGGCAAGGCCGTGGTCGAGCCCACCCATGGGTCGCTGCTGGCCGACTACTACCCGCCGGCCGCCCGACCCAAGGTGTTCTCCTTCCACCGGGCCGCCAACGCGGTCGGTTCGTTCCTCGGGCCGGTGACCGCCGGCTTCCTGGCCGCCGCCACCAGCTGGCGCTGGCCCTTCGTCGTCTACTCCGTCCCGACCGCGATCTTCGTGGTGCTGGCCTGGCGTATGAAGGAGCCGGTGCGAGGCGCCCACGAGCGCGAGGCCGCCGGCGCCGACGCCGAGACGATCGGCATGGAGGAGGCGCACCCGTCCTTCGCCGAGGGCTGGCGCATCGTGTGGCGCATCGAGTCGCTGAGGCGCATCTGGTGGTCGCTGCCGTTCCTCGCCGCGAGCCTCATCGGCTTCGGCAGCATGGCCAGCCTCGTCTACGACGACATCTTCGGCCTCGACGAGCGGGCCCGCGGCCTGGCCAGCGCGGCCGCCGAGCCGTGGGCGGTCATCGGGCTCATCTACGGCGCCCGCATGGCCACCCGCCTCTTCGCCAAGGGCGCCGACCACATCCTGGCCTTCCTCTCGAAGGTCACGATCGCGGTGGCGCTGGCCCTGATCGTCTTCGCGGCCGCTCCCAACGTGGGTGTCGCCATCGCCGCCCACTCGGTGATCGTGGCCGCCTTCGCCATCATCGCCCCCGGCATCCTGGCGACGCTCAGCCTCGCCATCCCACCTCGCGCCCGCTCGATGGGCTTCGCGGTGGCGTCGCTGTGGGTGATCCCCGGTCTGGTGATGCTGCCGATCATCGGCTGGATGGGCGACGAGTTCGGTCTGCGCTGGGGGATGCTCCTCATGGTGCCGATCTTCCTGATCGGCGGGATCGTTGTGTCGAGCAGCAAGAGCACCATCAACCGCGACATCGCCGAGGTGTGGAACGCCACCGCCGCCCGTGCGGCCGTGGCCTACGACCGCCGCAACGGCGAGGCGCCGCTGCTCGTGGCCCGCGGCGTGGAGGTCGGCTACGACGGCGTGCAGGTGCTCTTCGGCATCGACCTCGACGTGAAGGAGGGCGAGATCCTCGCCCTCCTCGGCACCAACGGTGCCGGGAAGTCCACCCTCCTCAAGGCCATCACCGGCATCACCGAGGCCGACAAGGGCTCGATCATCTTCGACGGACGTGAGATCACCCACACGCCGCCCCACGAGATCGCCGGCCTCGACGTGCGTCTCATGCTCGGCGGCGCGGGCACGTTCCCGAGCCTCACCGTGGACGAGAACCTCCGCAGCGCCGCCTGGCTCCAGCGCAAGGACCGCAAGGCCATGAAGACCGCCATCGCCGCGGCCCTGGCCCCGTTCCCGGCGCTCGAGCACCGCCGCGAGGAGCCGGCCGGCAACCTCTCCGGCGGCCAGCAGCAGCAGCTCGCGCTGGCCATGGCGCTGCTGGCCAAGCCCCGCCTGCTGCTCGTCGACGAGCTGTCGCTCGGACTGGCCCCGCTCATCGTCAGCCAGCTCATCCCGCTGCTGGGCGAGGCCCGCGACGCCGGCTCGACGATCATCCTCGTCGAGCAGTCCGCCGACGTGGCCCTGGCCATCGCCGACCGGGCCGTGTTCCTGGAGAAGGGCGAGGTGCGCTTCATCGGCCCCGCCGCCGACCTCCGGGGCCGCACTGATCTGCTCCGCGCCGTGTTCCTCGCCACCGATCCCCCGCCCGAGGCCGACCCCCGCGCCGCGAACGTGCCGGTCGGCTCGGTTGCCAGCACCGACGGCGCCGCCGCCGAGGGCACCGAGATCCGCCTGCGGACCGCCGACGTGTCGGTGGGCTTCGGCGGCAACCGGGCCGTCGACGGCGTGTCGATCGAGGTGGCGGCCGGCGAGATCGTGGGCATCATCGGCCCCAACGGTGCCGGCAAGACGACGCTCTTCGACCTGTTGTCCGGCTACCTGCCGCCCGATCGGGGCCGCATCTACCTCGGCGACACCGAGATCACCGCAGCCGGACCCGACGAGCGGGCGCGCGCCGGCCTCGGCCGCTCCTTCCAGGACGCCCGCCTCTTCCCCGGCCTCACGGTGGAGGAAGCCATCGGCGTGGCGTGCGAGCGCTGGGTCGAGGTCCGCGATCCGATGTCGGCGGCGCTGCGCATGCCTTGGCTGCAAGACAGCGAGGCCAACATCGCCAAGCGCGTGCACGAGCTCGTCACCCTGCTCGGCCTGCGCCCGCACCGCTCCAAGCTGATCCGCGAGCTCTCCACGGGCACCCGCCGCGTCGTCGACCTGGCCTGCCTGCTCGCCCACCGGCCCACCGTGATCCTGCTCGACGAGCCCTCCAGCGGCATCGCCCAGCGCGAGTCGGAGGCGCTGGCCCCGCTGCTGCGCCGCATCCGCGACGAGACCGGCGCCAGCCTCGTGATCGTCGAGCACGACATCCCGCTCGTGCGCTCCGTGGCCGACCGCATGATCGCCATGGACCGCGGCGCGGTGATCGCCAACGGCGAGCCCAACGCCGTGCTCAGCCATCCCGAGGTCGTCACCGCCTACCTGGGCGTCGACTCGGTGGCCATCGAGCGCAGCAGCCACACCGCACCCGAGCCCACACCCACCTGAACCGAAGCGCACGCATCCACAACGAGGGGGACCATTGCAACCGAGCTCTGACAACCAAGGATCCGCGGCACCGGGAGGTGGCGCGCTCAAGCGCTACGGACCGATCGCCGCCATCGTCGCCGTGATCGCCATCATCGCCGGGGTGGTGGTGCTCGGCGGTGGCGACGACGACGAGCCCACCGCGTCCGGCGGCACCGACAGCGCCTCCACCGACGCCGGCGGCACGGAGGGCGACGGCGGCGAGGTGCCCGAGGGCGCCATCCCCTACAGCCTCGCCGAGGAGCAGGGGATCCTCGATGACGTGACCTTCCCGGAGTCTTGCGACCTCGAGACGGGCCGCGTCGGGCTGCCCTGGTCGTTCAACGAGGAGTGCTTCGCCAACGTGGAGGACAACGGCGGCGAGACGGCGCCCGGGGTCACGGCGGACACGATCAAGGTCGTCGTGTACCTCACGCCCGACGACGATCCCGTCTACAACTTCATCACCGGCCCCATCAACGCCGACGACACGAACGAGCAGGTGCGCGAGACGTACCAGGGGCTCACCGACATGTTCAACGCCACCTACCAGACCTACGGGCGCAAGGTGGAGCTCGAGTTCATGGACGGCTCCGGCATGTCCAACGAGGAGGTGCCGGCCCGGGCCGACGCCGTGAAGGCCATGGAGGAGATGGGTGCCTTCGCCGTGTGGGGCGGCCCGATCCTGTCGCCGGCCTGGACCGAGGAGATCCAGGCCCGCGGCGGCGTGTGCCTCGGCTGCCCGGCCGTCAGCGACGCCGAGCCGTCGGTGTTCGGCATCGTGCCCTCCGCCCGGCAGACCCGCATCCACCTGGTCGAGTACCTCGACAAGAAGCTGAACGGGAAGCCCGCCATCTACGCAGGCGACGAGTCGATGCACGAGACGGAGCGCGTCTTCGGCCAGCTCTACATCGACACCGGCAGCGAGGACGTGCAGACCGAGCTCGATGCCCTCAACGAGAACCTCGACGCCGCGGGCATCGAGGTCGTGGAGCAGATCGGCTACGCCCTCGACCCCGGCAGCCTGGCCGAGCAGGCCGCCACCGCCATCGCCCGGCTGAAGTCGGCCGGCGTCACCAGCGTGATCATCGGCGGCGACCCGATCGCCCCGAAGACCTTCACCGAGGTGGCCACCGCGCAGGGCTTCTTCCCGGAGTGGATCCTGAACGGTGCGGCCCTGCAGGACACCACCGGCTTCGGTCGCTCCTACGACCAGGAGCAGTGGGCCCACGCCTTCGGCATCTCGGCGCTCGACGCCCGGGTGGCCAACGGGCTCGGCCAGGCCGAGCGGCTCTACGAGTGGTGGGCCGGCGAGTACGCCCCTGCTGACGACTCGATCGGCGTGCTCTACCCGCAGCCCTACCTGTTCTTCCGGGGGCTGCAGGCCGCAGGACCGAACCTGACGACCGAGTCGTTCCGTGACGGCATGTTCTCGATCCCGCCCACCGAGCCGGCGATCACGAACCAGATCATCACGTACGGCGACCACGGCTTCTGGGAGGAGACCGACTGGAACGGCATCGACGACCTCACCGAGCTCTGGTGGGACCCGACGGTGCCCGGCCTCGATGAGATCCGCAAGGACGGCGTGGGCATGTACCGCGCCGTCGACGGCGGGGTCCGCTACCTCCCAGGCGAGTGGACCGAGGAGCTGAAGGTGTTCGACCCCGAGGGCACGACCACCGTCTACGAGGAGCTCCCGGCGGGCGAGGAACCGCCCGAGGTCCCGCCGTTCCCAGGCTCACCCGCGGCGGGCTGATGCCCTAGCGGGAGCGCTTGTCGTCGTACATGGCGGCGTCGGCCGATTCGAGCAGCCCGCTCGGGTCGACCGGCGCCGTCGTCGTCACCAGGCCGATGCTCGCGGTGAGGTTGATCCAGTCGCCCTGGACCTCCATCGGCTCCGCGATCGCCTCGCGCAGGCGGGTGGTGACGAGCTCCGCTCCCACCTCGTCAGCCCCGACGAGGATCGCCGCCAGCTCGTCGCCACCGAGGCGGGCCGCGACGTCGCCCGGGCGCAGGGCGCTGCGCATGCGGGCGCTGACCTGCTGGAGCACGAGGTCGCCGAACGCGTGGCCGAAGGTGTCGTTGACGCCCTTGAACCCGTTGAGGTCGAGGAAGATCACCGACACGGGCGCCTCGCTCGAGGCTTCGGCACAGGCGGTGGCCAGCTGGGCCTGGAAGCCGGAGCGGTTGACCAGCCCGGTGAGGCTGTCCTTCTGTGCGGCCTCGACGAGTGCCGCGTGCAGGCGGCGCCGCTCGCTGATGTCCTGGATCTGGGCCACGAAGTGCATAGGGTGACCGTGCTGGTTGCGCACGAGCGTGACGTTGAGCTGGGCCCACACCTCGCTGCCGTCGGGTCGCAGGTAGCGCTTGTCGATCTGGTAGTCGAGGCGCTCGCCGATGAGGAGCGCGTCGAGGAGCGCCACGTCCGCGGCGAGGTCGTCGGGGTGGGTGATGTCCTGGAAGGTGCGGGCCAGCAGGTCGGCCTGGTGGCGCCCGACGAGCTCGCACAGGGCGTTGTTCACCCGCAGGAACGCTCCATCTATGGCGACCAGCGCCATGCCGATCGGTGCGTGGTCGAACGACGACTGGAACTGGCGCTCGGCCAGGCGCTGGGCCTGCTGCGCGACGTCGAGCTCGATGTCGTGGCGCACCCGCTCGGAGATGTCGCGCATCGAGACGACGACGCCGGCCACCTCGGGTGCGTCGAGCAGGTTCTTGGCGTAGACCTCGTAGAGGTGGTATTCGCCCGAGGCGTGCAGCACGCGGAGCGTCCCGGGTGCGGAGCTCGCTGTGCGGTCGACCGTGGCGATGAAGTTCTCGACCGTCAGGGCGAGGTCGTCAGGGTGCACGAGCCCGAACGCGGGCTTGCCGATCCACTCGGAGGGGATGTAGCCGAGCTGGCTTCGCACGGCGTCGCTCAGGTGGGTGACGGTGCCGTTCTCGTCGACGCAGATCACGACGTCCGACGCGGCGTCGAGCAGCGTCCGATAGCGCCTGACGGCTTCGCTGAGCCGACGGTTCTCCATCATGAGCCTGGTTATGTCGACGCCTGTGACCACGATCCGGGGGGCCTTCCCCTCGACCGCAGGGAGGAACCGCGCCGACCATCGCACGACCCGCGCGTCGTCGCGGGGTGTCGGCATGGCGAGCACGAGGTGAGGGCCGAAGGCGCCGCTGGCCAGCTCGGCCACGACCGTCTCCTCGACCGCTCCTGCGCCCGACGCCGGGCCGAAGACCTCAGCGAACGATCGACCGATGAGGCCGGAGGGATCGTCGTCGACGTCGCACGCGCTGCGGGCGGCCCTGTTCATGGCCGTGATCTGGCCTGACGCGTCGGCGATCACCACGAGATCGCTGACCGCGTCGAGCGCGTCGAGCACCGCACCGGCATCCAGGCCGGCGAAGGCGTCGCTCCCCGGGAGCGCGGCATGAGTGCTCATCAGATCTCATCATCGGCGATCAGCCCCCCAACTGGAGACATCGCGGGCCCGCACGGGCCCGGTTCAGACCGCTTCGCGCAGAAGATCCCCTCGGATCTGTCAATCGGCGGGTCGCTCGAGCGCCGAGAACATCGTGCGGCACACCTCGAGCACGCGCTCTTCGAGGTCGGCGGGGTCGCACTGCAGCTCCTCCGCGAAGCGCTTCGACAGCAGCGAGAAGCCATAGGAGATGGAGGCGAAGATCGCGTAGATCGCCTCAGGGTCGTCGACGGCGAGCGTGTCGTCGGTGGCCGACCTGTCGATGCGCGACATCACCGCCCGACGGGTGGTGAGCGTCTTCACCGTGTCGTCGTGGTCGAGCACGAGCAGGACTATGAGGCGGACCGCCTCCTTGTAGTCGAAGCTGTGGTCGAGCATCGTGGCCAGCCACTCGGCGAAGCCCATCTCGCCCTCGCCCGGCACCTCCTCACGTGGGCGGGCGATCTCGCGCTTGGCCGCTGCCCTCAGGAGCTCCTGCCTCGACCCGAAGTAGTGGTAGGCCAAGCCGCGAGTGACCGCCGCTTCGTCGGCGATCTCGCGCAGGTTCATCCCGGCGAGGATCCCGCGCTCGCGCAGCAGCTGGACGGCGCCGTCGATGAGCGCCTGCTCCGTGGCCTCGCGCGAGGGAGCGGGGCGCTCCGACGCGCCGCCTCCGTTGGTGCGCGCGCCACCGCCCGCGGCCTTTCGCCTCGTCGGACGGCCCTCCGCCTTCGACTCCGACATCAGTTCACCTTACCTCTAGCTGTTTCGGGCTCTCCGGGACGTGTTGCGCTCATCGGGCCGAGCCGCCGGCGTCGATCGGCACCACGCAACCGCTGACGTGACCGGCCCGCGGCGAGGCCAGGAAGGTGACTAGGTCGGCCACCTGCTCGGGTCGGGCCGGTGGTGGGTCGGTGGGCACCAGCTCCTCCCAGCGGCTCTCGTCGTCCCACTTGGCCCTGGCCTGGGCCTGGAGCAGCGTGGTCATGCGGTCGGTCAGCACGAGGCCGGGGTTCACGCCGAGCACCCGCACGCCTTTGCGCAGCGAGCGGCTTCCCAGCGCCTCGGTGAGGGCGATCAGAGCGGCGTTGCCGGCGCCGCCCGCGATGTAGGTGGGCTGCGGACGGATGCCAGCGGCGCCGATCACGTTGACCACCACACCCGAGCCCTGCTCCTCGAGCCGCGGGAGCAGGAGTCGGCAGAGGTTGATGTAGCCGAACACCTTGAGGTCCCACGCGGCGCGCCACGTGTCGGTGTCAACAGCTGAGAGCGATCCCGGCGGGACCGCTCCCGCGTTGTTCACCACCACGTCGACCGCGCCCACGGCTTCGGCAAGGGCCCGCTGGCCCGCTTCGTCCGAGAGGTCGACCGGCAGGGTCGACACCGTGGCGCCCGTCGTGGCGTGCACCGTCGCGGCAGCATCGTTCAGGTCGGTGGCGGATCGCGCGGCGAGCACCACCTTCGCGCCCTCGGCGGCGAAGGTCCTGGCGCAGGCGAGGCCGATCCCCTTCGATCCTCCGGTGATGACCACCGTCTTGTCGTTCAGGTCGAGGTCCATCTCGCTCCTCTATCGGCCCAGCCATCGGGGTGGGCGGCGCTCGGCGAACGCCCGGGGCCCCTCGGCGGCATCCGCCGTGGCCCGCACGCGCTCGATGAAGGGCTTCTGCCCGGTCCACCAGTCCTCGCCCGGCGCTGCCGCGACGCGTCGGACGACGTCGGCGGCGACCGCCACCGCCACTGGGGCGTTGGCGGCGATGACCGCTGCCAGCTCCAGGGCGACCTCCAGCGCCGTGCCGTCGGGCGCGACCCGGCTCACGAGGCCGAGCTGGTGGGCGCGCTCGGCGTCGATCGCCTCGCCAGTCAGGACCATCTCCATGGCGGCGTGGTACGGGATCCGGCCTGGCAGCTTGAAGAGCCCTCCCCCGCCGGGGACGAGCCCTACCCGCACCTCGGGGAGTGCGAAGCGGGCCGATTCCGCGGCGACGATCAGGTCGCACGCCAGGGCGATCTCGCAACCGCCACCGACGGCCGCCCCCTCCACCGCCGCTATGAGCGGCTTGCGGGATGGGCGCTCCACGATGCCGGCGAACCCCCGGCCCTTGATGTTCGGGCGCTCGCCGGTCTCCGCTGCGTGGCGCAGGTCCATGCCGGCGCAGAACGCACCCTGCGCCCCGGTGATAACCCCGACGCGAAGCTCGTCGTCGTCGTCGAGCAGGTCCATCGCCCGTCCGATCCCGGCCGCCACGGCCGGGTTGACGGCGTTGCGGGCCTCGGGCCGGTTGATGGTGACGACGAGAACCTCGCTGCGCCGCTCGACGAGCACCGGGCCGGTGGGGGTGCCGGTCACGCCGAGTCGGCCCCGTCGGCTTCGAGCCATCCCGGCACGCCGGGCTCACGGGGCAGGTCGAGACCGCCCACCACCATTCCGATGAGCGTGTAGGTGCCCACGAGCAGGACCAGGTCCAGGAGCTGGTCCTCGCTCCAGTCGCCGGCCATCGCCGACCACGTGGAGGGTGAGATGCGCGACGTCACGCAGAGCTCGTCGACGGCCGTCAACAGCAGGCGATCGCTGGCGGTCCAGCCGTCGAGGTCCAGCACCGCGGTGGCAGCGATCTCGGCATCGGTCACGCCGCAGCCGGGCGCGAGGAGCCGGTGGTGGCCGAACTCGTACTCGCAACCGGTACGCCACGCCGAGCGCAGGATCGCCAGCTCGCGCTCACGGGGCCCGACGTGGCCGGAGCCCCAGAGCGCGCCCCCGATAGAGATCATGCTGCGCAGCACCTTGGGCCGGTGGGCCAGCACCTTCATCATCGTCAGGGGCTCGCCGTCGTGCTTCGTCCCCTTCGCGAGGAGGGCCGCGACGTCGGCGGGCGGATCGACCACCGGGCGCACTCGTGCGCTGGATGCGGGAACGGCTTGCTGCGTCACGATGCGGTCCTGGCTGGGTTGCGAAGGGCTGGGAGCTCGAAGGGGGCGTCGCCGCCGCGGAAGAGAGCGTCCGCGCTGCGAGCCGTGAGGCCGCCGTCGACGAGGAGCTCGGTGCCGTTGACGTACGACGCGTCGTCCGAGGCGAGGAAGGCCACGGCGGCCGCCACCTCCTCGGGTCGTCCCTGGCGTTCGGCGGCGGGGAGGAGGTTCCGCCAGGTGAGCGTGTCGGCGCCGCTGCCCTGCTCGCGCCGGGCCATGGCCGAGTCGATCAAGCCGAGCACGACGGTGTTGGACCGGATGCCGCGGCGGGCGTAGCGGGCCGCGATGTGCCGGCTGATGGCCAGCTGCGCGGCCTTGGAGGCCTCGTAGCTCAGAGCGAAGCCGTTGCTCGACCACGCGGCCACCGAGCTGACGAAGACGAAGCTGCCACGGCCTCGCTCGAGCATGGGTCCGAGCGCCTCGGCTGCGGTCACCCAGTGGCTGCGGGCGTTGATGGCCATCGAGTCGTCCCACTGCTCGACGTCTTGGCGGCGGATCGACGCGGCTCCGCCGATGCCGACGTTGGCCACGACGACGTCGAGGGGGCCGAGGTCGCGCTCAGCCTGCTGGACCGCGGCGCGGCACGCGTCGGGGTCGGACGCGTCCGACTCGATGGCGAGCCCGCGACCGGCCAGCGCGTCGACGGTCGCGCTGGCCCGTGCCAGGTCGATGTCGGTGACGGCCACCTCTGCGCCCTCCGCCGCCAGACGCTGGGCGATGGCCCTTCCATTTCCCATGGCCAGCGACTCGCCGTCGCGAGCGGGCCCTTCGGCGCCGCCTCCGACGACCAGCGCGCGCTGGCCGACGAAGCGGCCGCTGGTGGCGGTCATGCCTGGGCCACCAGGTCGTGCTCGGCGAGGAGCACCCTGAGGCTGGTCTTCAGGATCTTGCCGCTCGGGTTGGTCGGCATCTCGTCGAGGCGCCGGTAGTCGACAGGCACCTTGTGGGGCGCGAGCGACGCGCGGCAATGCGCCCGGAGCTCGTCAGCGGAGATGTCGGCGTCGTCGACCGTTCGAACGAAGGCCACGACCACCTCGCCCCAGTGCTCATCCGGCTTGCCGACCACCGCGCACTCGCGCACTGCGGGGTGCGCCGACAGCACGGTCTCGATCTCGACCGGGTAGATGTTCTCGCCGCCCCGGATGATCATGTCCTTGCTGCGACCGGACAGGTAGAGGTAACCCTCCTCGTCGCGGTAGGCGAGATCGCCACCCCAGAACCACCCGTCACGGAAGGCCGCCGCGGTCTCCTCCGGCATCTCGAGGTAGCCGCTCATCACGCTGTCGCTGCGGGTGACGATGTTGCCGACCACGCCGGTGGGCACGTCGTTGCCGTCGTCGTCCACGATCCGCAGATCGACCCCGGTCGCCGGCTTGCCGATCGAGCCGAGCAGGTGCTCCTTGCCGGCGATGGCAGCTCTGTGGTCGGCCTGGTCGAGCATGGCCTGGAGCCCAGCCTCGGTGCCGGCACCGAAGGAGTTGATGAAGTCGCAACCGAAGCGCTCGATCGCCCTGCGCAGCAGGGTGGGCGTCATCGGGGCGCTGCCGTAGATGATCGTCCGCAGGTTCGAGTAGTCGCCCTCGGCCACCTGGGGGTGGGCGAGCACCGAGCTGATCATCGTGGGGACCATGAAGCAGCTCGTGATCTCGCCGCTGCCGAGCCAGCGCACCACGGTGTCGGTGTCGAACTTCGGCAGCACGAGCGAGGGGATGCCGCGGGTCAGGTGGCTGAGCAGCATCACCTGCCCGGCGATGTGGAACATCGGCGACGCTCCGTAGCGGAAGTCGTCGTCGCGCACGTCGTACTGAACCTGGCGCGCCGCGATCATCGCCTTGAGCATCCCCTGCGACTGCAGCACGCCCTTCGGCAAGCCGGTGGTGCCGCTGGTGAAGGCCAGGCCGATGATGTCGGAGTCGTCGACGGCGACGTCAGGCTCCACGTCATCGCCTGTCGCGAGCAGGTCCTCGTAGGCGATGTCGGCGCTGCTGCCGTCGAAGGAGACGACGAGGCCGAGCCCGTCGATCGCACCCTTCAGGCCCATGGCCGTCTCGGCGTAGCGGTCGTCGATGAGGATGACCTTGGCCTCGGCACGGGCGACGAGGGTGTGGACCTCGTTCGGAGCCAGCTTGTAGTTGATCGGCACGTAGACGGCGCCGAGCTTCATGGTGGCGAGGATCGTCTCGAGGTAGCCGCCGCCGTCGAGGGCGAGGATGGCCACGCGGTCGCCCTTGGCCACGCCGTGCCGGGTCAGGGCCGAGGCCAGGCGGTTCACCCGGGAGTTGATCTCGGCGTACGTGCGGGCGCTGCCGTCGTGGAAGACGATGGCCCGACGGTCCGGGAAGCGCTCGGCGCTGAGGCGGATCCAGTCGCCGGCTCGCAGGATGGGTCGGTTCACGAGCGTCCTCCGGTGGGTCGGTCGGCAGCGGGCGCCTTCGGCTCGCGGGGCAATCCGAGCACGCGCTCCCCCAGGATGTTGCGCTGGATCTCGTCGGTGCCGCCGGCGATGCGCAAGCCGGGGATGGAGACGAGCGCTCGGGTCCACGCGTAGGTGCCCCACTCGCCGGTGTCGGCGGCCATCCGCGGCCCGAGGATGCGGCCGGCGGCGCTCATCGCCTCGGCGAGCACCTTGTTCCGCAGCAGCTTCAGTACCGACATCTCGGGTCCGGGCTCGCCGTGGGACGCATCGATGAAGCGGTCGGTGGTCCATACGAGGGTGCGGGCGAGGGAGTGGGCGCGGGCGATCTGCTGGCGCACGGCGGCGGCGACCGCCGGGTCCGCCGGCGGCAGATGGTGGAAGAGCTCGATGACCCGCTCCACCACGACCGTGGGCGGCGCCTCCTGGCTCTGGCCGACGGCCTTGCGCTCGCCTCCGAGGGTGGCGGTGGTGACCTGCCAGCCGGCGCCCACGTCGCCGACGCGACGGGCGTCGGGCACGACCACCCCGTCGAGGAACACCTCGTTGAAGTGCGCGCTGCCGGTCATCTGACGGAGCGGACGGACGGTGACGCCGGGGGCGTCCATGTCGATGAGGAACATCGTGAGCCCAGCGTGCTTCGCCGCGTCGGGATCGGTGCGGGCGAGGAGGAGCCCGACGTCGCTGAGGTGCCCGGTCGAGGTCCAGACCTTCTGGCCACTCACGACCCAGGAGTCGCCGTCTCGCACGGCGCGGGTGCGCACGTTGGCGAGGTCGGAGCCCGCCTCGGGCTCGGAGAACAGCTGGCAGCCGATCAGGTCGCAGCGCTGGAGGCGGGCGAGCACGTCGTCCTTGAGCTCGGTCGACCCGTGCTCGGCCACGGCCGGCGCCACGATGCGCAGGGTGGTGAGCAGCGACCCCGTCGGGGGGATCGCGTACTGCAAGGTCAGCTCGAGGAAGCGCTCGGCGGCCGCGGTCGACAGCCCCTGGCCTCCGTACTCCGGCGGTCCGTCGATCCAGGCGAGGCCCTCGTCGTAGAGGCACGCCCGGAACTCGCGCGCCACGTCGTGGTCGACGCGCTCCTGGGCACGCGACTGCTTGGCCACGACGTCGTCGTCGCCCTGCCCCCAGCCGCGGATCACCTCGGCGCGGGGCTGGGCGTGCTCCTCGAAGAAGCGTCGCCCGGCGGCGATCACCTCCGCCTCGCTGAGCGAGGGCAGGACGCGGGGGGAGTCGATGGTCTGGCTCATCCGATCCTCAACGATTGGCCGCCGTCCACCGTCAGGTGCACACCGGTCACGAACTTGGCCTCGTCCGAGGCCAGGAACAGCGCCGCGTGGGCGACGTCCCACGCGGTGCCCATCTGCTTCTTGAGCGGAACCTTCTTGTTGCGCAGCTCGACCCACTCGTCGCGCGTCAGGCCGTAGTCGCCGGCCTGGTGGTCGACGCCCATCGGCGTCTCGATCAGCCCCGGCAGCACCGAGTTGGCGCGGATGCCGTAGCGGGCGTTTCCGTCGGCGATGGCGGTGGTGGCCTGCTCGACGGCGGCCTTCGACATCTTGTAGGCGAGCAGGGCCAGCGACACCCGCGTGGCGGCCGAGGAGATGTTCACGATCGCGCCGCCCTCCTGGGCGCGCATCACGGGGATCACCGCCTTCGACATCAGGAAGACCGAGCGGGTGTTGACCCGCATGATCCGCTCCCAGGCGTCGAGCTCGACAGCGGTGATGCTGCCGTCGCCGTCGTTGATGCCGACGTTGTTGACGAGCACGTCGGCGCGTCCCCAGCCGCTGACCGCGGCCTCGACCGCTGCCGCCGCGGTGGCGGGGTCAGTGACGTCGCCCGTGACGACGGCCGTCTTGGCCCCTGCGGCTTCGGCCAGCTCGGCCGTCTCCGCTGCGGAAGCTTCGTCGCGGTCGACGAGGACGAGGTTGGCGCCCTCACGGGCGAAGAGCAGCGCCATGGCGCGGCCGTTGCCGACCGTCAGGCCAGGGGCCTGACCTGCCCCGCTGATGATCGCCGTCTTGCCGGCCAGGCGAGGCGCTGCGACCGGCAGCGTCGATGACGCCGGGGCGCTCATCGGGCGCTC
Source organism: Acidimicrobiales bacterium (assembly GCA_036570385.1). Taxonomy (GTDB): domain Bacteria; phylum Actinomycetota; class Acidimicrobiia; order Acidimicrobiales; family VFJN01; genus VFJN01. The sequence goes on from DATCYI010000073.1 coordinate 16,246, forward strand.
GCCAGCTCGGTGGGCCAGCCCGGCGCGTCGTGCTCCACCTGCACTCCGGCGCTGTTCAAGAAGCCGGCCAGCATCCGGTAGAAGCCGGGGAGGAGCAGCAGCTCGACGAGCTGCTTGTCGTCCCAGTCGGCCCGCAGGGCTTCCCAGGTCGGCTCCGACACCACATCCTTCGCCGACAGCTCGTCGACCATGGCGATGACGCGGCGCTCGGCGGCGGACCAGGTGCTGTCGGCCGCCTCGGTGGCCAGCGAGACGATCTCGTCGTCGGTGAGGCCGCAGTCGCGACCGATGAGGGTGTGCTGGCCGAACTCGTAGATGGAACCGCTGCGGTAGGAGCTGCGCAGGATCGCGATCTCCCGCACCCGCTCACCGACGGTCCCCTTGCGCAGGAAGCGACCGCCCAGCGCGTTGACCTTGCGCATCACGCCGGGGTTGTGGGCGAGCGTGGCGAAGATGTTGAGCGGGTTCTCGTCGCGCTCCATGCCCGTCTGCATGAGCTCGCGCTGCTCCTCGGAGGGAGCGACCACCGGCGCCAGGCGCCGCTCGGGAAGCGGGGGAAGGGTGCTCACGACCACTCCTCGATCCCCGCTTCGGCCATGGCCTGGGCCCGGGCCCGGTCCATGTCGAAGTGGTTGGAGGCGACCAGGCGCTGAGCGAACAGCCCGCCGCCGGAGAGGACGTTGGTGGCGGCGTGCCAGCCGCCATAGGCGTCGGCGGTGAAGTCCCTGATGGTGTGGAAGACCTTGAGGCGGTTCTCCGGGGACACGCCGTCACGGCCCTGCATGTACTTGCGCACGTACTCGGCGGTGTCGGGGTTCTCGAGGTCGCCCATGGTCGGGGCGGTCAGCACGGACCCACCACAGATGTCGTGCAGGTGCCGGACCATGAGGTTGTAGTTGGAGGCCCCCTGGTACTTCGCCGCGTTGGTGAACAGCTCGTTCGGGTGCACGAAGCCCTGGGGCGTCACCCTCGCGTTGTGCAGGGCGGCCTCGAAGCCGGCCCGCAGCATCGTGGCGTGGATGATCATCTCCGCGAGCTTGTCCTTGATGTGTGAGATGCCCAGGAGCCCGTTGGCGTCAGCGATCAGATGGGCCAGGCCGACGAGCAGGTCGGCCTGCTTCACGAGCTGCCCCACGCCGCCGATGCGCTCCCACAGGCCGAGCGAGTGGGCGAACACTGCCGAGTAGGCGCCGTTCCCGTCGAGGAACACGCGCTCGTTGGGCACGAACACGTCGTCGAAGATCACGAAGCCGTCGGGCATGTGGAACTTCGAGGTGTGTGGGAAGTGCCGGGTGTCCTCGCTGCGGGGTGCGTAGGACGAGTTGATGATCTTCACGCCCTCGGCGTTCACCGGCACCGCGCAGGCGATGGAGTAGTCGTCGGCGTCGGCCTTCATGCGCTTGGTCGGCATGACCATCAGGTCGTGGCCGAAGGACGCTCCGGTGATGTGCAGCTTGGCACCGCGGATCACGACGCCGTCGGAGCTGCGGTCGACCACCCGGACGTAGGCGTCGGGATCGCTCTGGCGGGCGGGATCGACGCTGCGATCGCCCTTGGCGTCGGTGATGCACTCGGTGATGCGGATGTCGGCCTTCTTGGCCGTCTCGTGGTAGCCGTGGATGGCGTCGGTGTTGCCCACGCCGGCCTCGTCGAGGCGGTCGGCCGCGGTGAGCAGGGCCATGAGCGAACCGAACGTGACCCGGGTGACGATGTCGGCGTTGGTGAGCACGGGGATGAGCTCTCGCAGCTCCTCGACGCTGCCCGGGGGGTGCATCAGGGGGTTGATGGCGTCGGGCGCCGGGTCGTAGAAGCGGTCGTAGGTCGAGGCCGTCCAGCGGGCGGCCACGCCCATCACCTCATGGCCGGGCATGTCCTTGATCTGCTCGCCTTCGAAGAAGGTGGCGCGGCCGTCGTCGAGGGAGGTGAGGTACTGGTCACCGGTGAGCATGAGGGGCTCCTGTTCGCTGCGATTCGTGGTGGGTTCGTGGAGTGCGGGGTTGGCGCCCGACCGGGGCAGGGGGAGGAGCCCCGGCCGGGCGCAGGGTTGACCGTTGGGCTCAGTCGTCGAGCGAGGCGATGACCTGATCGCGGAACTCCATGGGCACGACGTCCTCGTAGGCCATCGGCTCGTCGAGCTCGAGCACGCCGGCGTCGATGAACAGCTGCTGCATGTCCTCGATCGAGTCGGGGTTCAGCTCGAGGGTGTCCTCGTAGATGTAGTCAGGCGTGGTGCGCACGAGCTCCTCGGGGAACTCGCCCACCTCCACGAACGCCTGCACCGTCTCCTCGCGCTCGTTGGCTCCCGGAGCCAGCGCCTCGCGGGCGGCCCGGATGTTGGCCCGCAGCAGGGCGCAGCCGACGGCGGGACGGTCCTCGAGGAGGTTCGGGCCGAGGAAGATGGCCACGACGTCCTCGCCGGCGAGGACGGTCTGGTCACCGATGCGGCGGCCGACATCGCTCTCCTCGATGGCTGCCGCGAACGGCGAGCCGACGTAGGCGGCGTCGATGCTGCCGTTCTCGAAGGCGGTGGGCATGTCCGCGTAGGACAGCGGCGTCTGCTCCATGTCGGTGACCGACAGGCCGCCCTGCTCCAGGATCAGGTTGCTGTAGTAGGCCGCGGCGCTGCCGTAGTTGCCGGGGAAGGCGACGCTCAGGCCCTCGAGGTCGGCGATGTCCTTCACGGTGCCGTCGTCGAGCAGCTCGGAGCGGACGAAGAACCCGGAGGCGAGGTTGTCGGGGTTGAGCCGACCGTTCGACCCGACGGCGTAGACCTCGACGCCCTGCGCCTTGGCGCTGAAGTAGTTGGCCGACAGGCCACCGAGCGCGGCATCGAGCTGTCCGCGACCGACCAGGGCGATCACGTCCTGGCCCGAGGCGAAGGACTCGTTCTTGATCTCGATGTTCTCGTCCTCGTAGTACCCGTTGCCCTGGGCCTGGATCGAGGTGCCGATCGACAGCGTCGACGACGAGCCGAGGGTCACGTTCTCCATGGACTCGAGGGGCGCGCAGTCGCCTTCGGCGGCAGCGTCGCCGGTCGCCTCACCAGCCGGCGCCTCCGCGTCGGTGTCCGCAGCGGCATCCTCGTCGGAGTCGCTACCGCAGGCAGCCAGGATGAGGGCTCCTCCGAGCAGCGCGCTGAGCAGTCGGTGTGTTCGTGACATGACAGGTCCCTTCAGGGGTGATGGCGCGCGCGTCGCGGCCGTTGGCGGTTTCGCTTGCTTGGGGGGTCTTGGGAGCCGCTAGATGACGGCCCGGCCCTTGGACCCGCGGGCCCAGGGCGTGCAGATCCGCTCGACGACTCCGACGAGCGAGGTGATCACCACGCCGACGACTGCCGACGTGATCACGCCCACGTACATGGGCGCGGGCTGGAAGAGGTTCCACGAGTTCCAGATGAGGAAGCCGATGCCCTCACGGCCGTTGACGAACTCGGTGGCGATGACGATGAGCAGCGAGATGCCCATCGAGAGGCGCAGGCTGGTGAAGATGCCGGGCAGCGACGAGGGCAGGACTATCTCGATCAGCTTGCGCGGGTAGCTGGCTCCGAAGGCCTGCCCGACGTCCTTCACGCCCGCCGGCACGCCTGCCGCAGCATCGGCCGTCGCCAGCGCCACGAGCAGGAACACGGTGGCGCCGACGAGCACGAGCTTCGGCGTGTCACCGATCCCGAAGATGAGCAGGAGCAGCGGGAAGACGCCGAGCTTGGGGATCGTGTAGGCCGCCGTGACCGACGGGCGCAGCATGGCCCCGGCGACCGGCAGCGTGCCCATCACCAGCCCCACGACGATGCCGAGCACCGATCCGAAGGCGAAGCCGATGCCCACCATGCGCAGGGTGGCCATCACGTCGTCGACGAGAGCGCCGCTGGACAGGAGCTCCCAGCCCTCGTCGGCGATGGTCGACGGCGCCGGGAAGAAGCGCGTGTCGACGCTGCCGCTCGAGGTGCCGTACTGCCAGGTGATGAGGAGCAGGAGCGGCGGCACGGTGCCGAGGAGGATGTTCGTCCAGCGCTGGCGGTTGGCGTGGCGGGACGGGTTGCGCTCGGCCTTCGATGGCTCGATGGTGACGACGCGCCCGGGCTTGGCGACCGTTCGCTCACGCTCTTCCACGACGGGCAGCACCTCGGCCGCGCTCACGGCGCCGCCACCTTGGCCTGGACCTCTTCGCGGAGGCTCTCCCAGATGGTGTGGCGAAGCTCGACGAACGCCTTCTCGTAGCGCACCTCAGGCGTGCGGGGCCGAGCTATCGGCACGTCGAACACCTCCTTGATGCGTCCGGGGCGGGCGGTCATGAGCACAACGCGGTCGCTGAGGAGGATCGCCTCGTCGATGTCGTGGGTGACCGCCACCGCGGTGCGGGTGCGGTCGTGCTCCCACTGGCGGAGGATGTCCTCCTGGAGGAGCTGGCGCATCTGGGCGTCGAGAGCTGCGAAGGGCTCGTCGAGCAGAAGCAGCGCCGGGTCGAGCGCGAGGGCGCGGGCCAGCGCCACGCGCTGCTTCATGCCGCCCGAGAGCTGCGCCGGATAGGCCTTCTCGAAGCCCGCGAGCTTCATGGTGTCGAGCCACTCGTGGGCGATCGCCAGGGCCGCCTTCTTGGAGCGGCCCTGCATCCGGAGGCCGAAGGCGACGTTGTTCTCGACCGTCTTCCAGGGGAGGATGCTGTAGTCCTGGAACGCCACCGACACCGCTGTGCGGTCGACGTCCGGCAGGTTGAGGCGGAGGCTGCCCTCGGTAGGGCGATCGAGCTGGGCGAGCAGGCGCACGAGGGTCGACTTGCCGCAGCCGGACGGGCCCAGCAGGGAGATGAACTCCCGCTCGGCCACATCGAGGCTGACGCCCTCGAGGGCCACGACGTCGCCGCCCCTGGTGGCGAAGCGCTTGTGCACGCCTTCCACCTGGATGAGGGGGGTCGGTCGTGGTGCGTCGAGCTGCACCCGACTCATCTCGTTCAAGGTCTGCACGGGCTCTCCCCCTCGTGTGACGTGGATCACTTCGAGCCGTTATAGGCGGGGTTTGACAAAGTGTCAACCAAAAGATTGACGAAGTGTCAAACGGGTCGTCGACATGATTGACACAACGTCAAACATGTGCGACCTTGCCCCGGCCACGCCACGCAGGAGCCAGAGATGACAACCGATCCAGCCACCAGCACCGGCGGGCCCCTCGCCGGTCGCACCGCCATCGTCACCGGGGCCAGCCGCGGCATCGGCGAGGCGATCGTCGACGCCTTCCTGCGCGCCGGTGCCTCACGGATCGCGGCTGTCGCCCGCTCCGCCGACCGGCTCGAGCTGCTGGCCAAGGCCGACGAGCGGGTCGTGCCGGTGGTGGCCGACCTCGGCGTCGTCGCCGATGTGGAAGCCGCGTTCGCCGCCGCGAAGGAGGCGCTCGGGCGCATCGACGTGCTCGTCAACAACGCGGGCATGGGCTGGACCCGCCGCAGCACGAAGCTCGACGCCGCCCAGCTCGACGAGCTCTACGCCGTCAACGTGCGCTCCACCACGCTGCTGTCGATCGCGGCCGCAGCTCACATGGCCGGGGCCGGCGGCGGAAGCATCGTCAACGTCTCCTCCATCACCGCCACCCGCGGCGCGCCGTACCTATCGGCCTACGCGGCGACGAAGGGCGCTCTCGATGCGCTCACGAGGTCGCTCGCGGCCGAGTGGGGCGCGCAGGGGGTCCGCGTGAACACGCTGTCGCCCGGCGTGATCGACACCGACATCTGGTCTGGCGGCGGCGACGACCCCAGCCTGCGGAGCTTCGTGGATCACCAGATCCCGCTCGGCCGCTGGGGCGACGCCGCGGAGATCGCCGATCCCGCTGTGTTCCTCGCCTCCGACGCCTCCCGCTACATCACCGGCGAGACGCTCACCGTCGACGGGGGGATGACCGCCCGAGTCGACCTCGCGGTGCGCTGAGCCTCAGACCAGGGCTGGGTCGGGCCGACTCGATGGCCTCGGTCAGGCGCTCGAGGGCGGCCGTGTAGTCGGCGTGGTTGCGGAGACAGACGCCGGCCAGACCGCATACCTATCCGGCGGTGAAGACCTGGCCGTTGGCGGGGAGGCCGGGCTCGATCGGGCCGCTGGCCGGCTTCGCTCCGTAGCTCTGGTCGAACTCGCCGGACACGATCTCGATGTCGCTCCAGCGGAACGGCACACCGGCGGCGGCGGTGACGTGGGGGCTGTCCATCAGCTGCACGTGCAGATGCGGCTCGCTGCTGTTGCCCGAGTTGCCGACCTCACCCAGCTGCTGGCCTGCCTGCACCCGGTCGCCGACGCCGACCAGCAGCGACCCGCGCCGCAGGTGGGCGTAGGCGACGTAGGTGCCGTCGCCGTGGTCGACGATCACGTGGTTGCCGAGGATGAACCGGGGACCGCCCATCTCGCGGAACAGCCCCTCGACGAACATCAGGTACGCCATCGCGGGCCACGACTGCCGGGTGAGGTGGTCGCGCTGGCGGCGGGCCGCTCGCACCACCACGCCGTCGCGCACCGCCAGCACGGGCGAGCCGAAGGTCGGGAACCCCTCCGGATTGCGCATGCCGATGCCCCAGCCCACCTTGGCGGGGGCCTCCGGCGGGCGCGGGTGGAGGATGTCGATGGCGTGGGACTGGCCGTAGGCACGGATGCCGTGGCTCGGCACCTTGGTGCCCGGGCTGTTGAGGGCGGTCCAGCGACCGCGCACCGGCGCAGCAACCACCTCCGGCGCGCGATCGGGCTCACCGCGGGCTCGCACGCACGCCAGCGCGAACAGCACGGCGATCAGCGGGGTCTCGAGCCACCCGGGGGCGGACACGAACCGGAACACGACAACAGACAGGATGAACAGGCGCATCCACCAGCTCATCCAACGGGCGATGTGACGTCTCACCGACGACCTCCGATCATCGTTGCGAGGAGCGGAACCACCCGTTCGGGCGGGACCTCATAGCGGGAGCCCCGGTTGCGGAGCCACCCTGCGGCGACGAGCTGGCGCAGGTGGTGGTACACCTGCCCGCTCGTGCCCATGCCTTCGACCTCGGCCAGCTCGCGCGCGGTGGCCAACCCCCGAAGCACGTGGCGCAGGAGCTGCAGCCGGACCGGGTGACCGAGCGCGGCGAGCGCGTCGGCCGTGCGCTCCCACTCGTCGTCCAGCAAGTCGGCCGTGAGCGCGCCCTCCTGCCACTGAGCGACGCTGCCGCCGGGCAGCTCGACGTCGCCGACGATCATCACACCGCCCGGCGCGGGCACCCGCTCGCGCAGCCCGGCCAAAGCCCAGAACACCTCGGGATCGACCACCGGCTCGACCGGTGCTGCCGGGCTACGGCCCTCGAGCGCGGCCACCCGCGCCTCCAGCTCCGTGAGCCTGTCGTCCGTCGAGGCCATGATTACGAGTCTACGTAATCTCGTACTCTCCCGCAACGGCTCGGCGTCGTTGACACCTGCGAGGGACCCCCATACGGTCGCCAGCGCGTGGCGGACGCAAGGATCCCGGTGGGCAAGCTGGTCGCATGACGACCGTCGGGGGAGCGGAGGGCGAAACCGGCCGCGGCGCGCTCACCCATCTATGAAGGGATCCAAGAATGCGGCGGACACTCGCAACACTGGCCATCGCCGGCCTCACCTTCGGCGTCGTAGCCGACGCCGGCGCTGACGGCACCTCGGCCACCATCACCGGCAGCGTCGGTGAGAACGTCAGCACGACCGACGGGTACGACGGCCGGCACCTGCGCTACGTCGGCGACCCGGCCCCCGCCGGCTACGCCGACTTCTACCAGCACGGCGAGCACGTGCTCACCACCTCACCCGAGGACGGCCCGGTGACGATGGCCGGCACGCTCGACGTGTCCGGCATGAGCTCGAACGGCCAGGTGGCGGTCATCGGCCTGCACGACGCCGACGCCCTGAAGGCGGGCGACCGAGGCGACAAGGCCGAGGTCGGCATCTACGTGAACCACCGCCTCAAGGCCGGCGTGACCACCTACCGGGTCGGCGTGACCGACGGTGATGCCGGCGGCGGCGAGTTCGTCCAGCGCTTCACCGACTTCACCGCGGCCGAACTGGCCGCCACCGATCACGTCCTCGACGTGGCGCTGGTGGTGGACGGCACGGCCGACCCGGCCACCTGTGCCGACGACCCGGCCGACGTGGCCACGGCCGACGGCTGCATGACGCTGACCGTCAACGGCCGCACGCTGAGCGACTCCTACGGCACGATCGTCCCGACCGACATCGTCATCGACACCGAGCTCGGCAACGGCGCCCACCCCGGCTGGTACTCCGCCTATGACAGCGGCACCCAGCTGGTCGGCGTGGACTTCGACCTCGCCGTCAGCCCGATCGTGGTCAACGCGCCGCAGACCGCCGACGACTGCAAGAAGGGCGGCTACGAGGCCTACGGGTTCCGCAACCAGGGCCAGTGCGTATCGAGCGTGCGGGCCAACGCGCGCTCCGGCAAGTAGTCACCGAGACGCTCGGGCGTCATCCCGCCTAGTCCTCTGAGAGGAGGGGCGGGGTGACGCCGACGTCGTAGATGACGGTGCCGTCGGCGACGCGGGCGCCGTCGGTGAGCGAGTGCGGGGTGTGGCGGCCGTCGTGCATCAGGTGGACGACGTCGACGCCACGCACGCCGATCAGGTGATCGGCGAGCAGGCGGCGGTGGCAGCGCCACCACACCGACTCGCTGCACATCACGGCGATGGGCGCTTCGGCGGCGAGAGCCAGCAGCTCCTCGACGCCCTTCGCGAACTCGTCCGTCTCCATGTGGTCGGCGTAGGCGCGGAACGAGTCGTTGCGCAGGGCGATGTGCTTCGAGTCGGGCACCTTGCGGCGCCGGCCGCCGAGCTTGGGCAGCCACACGTACGGGTGGCCGGCCTCGGGCACCCACTCGGCCATCGCCTCGCGCCCGAACTGCGGGTTGTGCCGGCTCCCCGGGAACGACCGCACGTCGGCCAGCCGCTCCACCGCGGCATCGTCGAGCAGGGCGACGAGATCCTCCGCCGGCAGGGTGCCGTGCCCCAGGGTGTGGACCGTCAGAGTCACGCGTCCACCGTAGAGGTCTGTATAGGTTTGCGGCTCGGGCGAGACGCAGAAGGGCACCATGACCACACGACTCCGACGTACCCACCTGGCGGCACTCACACTGGCGGCGGTGGTCGCAGCACCGATCATCGCCACGAACGCCGGGGCCAGCCCCGACGTGCCGGCCGCGCCCAAGACGGCGTCGTGCCCGACGACGACCACCTTTGATCCCTCGACGACCACCGTCCCGTGCACCACGACGAGCATCTACATCCCGCCGATCCCGACCACGACGTCCACCAGCACCACCACGACCACCGCTCCGCCCCTCGACCCGGCGAAGCCGGCCGTCCCCGAGTGCCGCGGTCTCAACGGGCCCGCCCCGGCCGGCGTTGCGCCGTCGAACACGCACTTCGAAGCCATCCGCTGCACCTTCCAGCTGAACCTCCTGGTGCCGATCTACCAGCCTGCGAACGGGGCGTTCATGCCAGGGGTGCTCGTCAACCGCCTCGACGTCGCGCAGGTCCTGATCCGCTTGCAGGATCTGCTCCGCGAGCGGCTCGCCGGCGCTCCCGTGCCCACCACCACCACCACGACGGCGCCGACCACGACCACGACGGTCGCTCCTCCCGTCTTCAACGATCTGCCCGATGAGATGACGGCGAACGAGAAGTTCCAGGCGCTGCTCGAGGCCGGCATCTACAAGGGCGGCGCCGACGGGACCTTCGACCCTGATGGCCAGATGACCCGTGAGCAGTTCGCGGCGATCATGGCCCGCCTGCTCGGCGTCCATGGTGTCGGAACGCCACCGGCCGCGCCCAACCCCTTCGCCGACGTCACCGGCTGGGCCCAGGGCTACATCGCCGCCGTATCCGAAGTGGGGCTCATCCAGGGCTTCGGCGACGGCACCTTCAAGCCCGGCGGCTTCGTCACGAGCGCCCACGTCGCGACGGTGGTCGCCCGCTTCCTCGCCATCCCGCAGCTCCAGAGCTGACTCGCCGACCGACGAAGCAGGTCAGCGGATGGCGAGGACCTCCACGTCGTAGTCCTCGAAGGCGCTGTCGGCGCTGACGATCGGCACTCCGAGCGCCCTCGCCTGGCTGATCAGGAGCCGGTCGAAGGGATCCTTGTGGTGATCGGGAAGCTCCGCCACGCCGAGCACGTGGGTCATCTCGATCGGCAACGGCGTCATGGCGCCTCGCCGCATGCGATCTGGCACCCACTGCTGCGGTGGCAGCGGCAGGGTCAAGCGGCCGAGGCCGTGCTTGATGGTGATCTCCCAACCCACGACCGCCGAGACCAGGCGCTGGGTGCCGACATGCTCGAGAAGTGCCCGGTGGTCGCCGAGGCGCTCCGGCTCGCTGTGAGCCCAGAGGAACGCGTGCGTGTCGAGCAGGACCCTCACGAGCCGAAGGTGTGCGCCAGCTCGGCGGGCAGCGGGGCGTCGAAGTCGTCTTGGATCACGACCGCGCCCCGGTCGCTGCCGAAGGCAGGAGCAGACGTCGTAGCGACCGGGAGCAACCTCGCAACAGGCTCGCCTCGGCGGTCGATGACGATCTCCTCGCCGGCGATGACCCGGTCGAGCAGCCGTGACAGATGGGTCTTGGCTTCGTGCACGCCAACATGGGCGGCAACAGACTTGGTCATGGACTTAGTCTACCTTTCGGGCGCCGCCGACTAGAGCTGGTCGAGCGTCCACGCCACGGCACGGGTGGCGATGCGGGCGACGGCGCCGACCAGGAAGTGATCGCAGCCATCGACGATCTCGACCGTGGCGCCCTGGCGGCCATCGAGCGTGGCGGCGACGTCGGCCGGCGGACCGAACTGGTCGTGCGCCGGCACCAGCGCCAGCAGCGGCCGCCCGTCGTCCGGACCCAGGGTCATCGAGCTCACCGGCGGCGCGACGAGCACTCGCCCCACCAAGCCCGGCGGCGTCGCCCACGACGACACCGCTGAGCCCCACGAGTACCCGACCAGCACGACCCGCCCGGTCCCGACCTCGGCCGCTAGCGACAGGGCCGCCGACTCGAGCAGCCGCACCGACAAGGTGGGATCCGGATCGGCGAGATCGATCCGCGCGGCCGCCACCCCAGCCCCGGCGAGCCCCTCGGCCACGGCGACCACCAGCGGGTGGTGCCGATCCCCGCCCATTCCCGGATGCGGATGCAGCACGATGGCGGCCGCAAGCGCCTCACCCTCCGAGGGCAGGTGCACATCCCGGCCGATGTCAGCGCTCACGACGCGCAACCTACCGACTGAGGTCCGAGGTGTCGTGAGCCCGGTGCCCGATGGCGTCGAGCGCGACGAGCAGCACTGGCACGATCATCACGTGGTTGAGGGCCAGAGCCACGGTGCTGACGCCATCGAAGTCAGCGGCGAAGGTGCCAAGGATCGTGCCCAGTGCCAACACCGATCCCAACAAGCGCGCCAGTCGGGTGATGCCGGGCCGCCACCGCGCCAGCAGCGCTGCCAGCGTGAGGCCGATCAGAAGTGGCACGGCCGTGAAGACGATCACGCCTCCCGGCGCCACGGTCTGGACCTTGCCCCCGTCGGTGAGCTCGAAGGAGCCACCGGCGAGCGCGCCCACGGCCCAGATGGCGGTGTTGAACGCCACGGCTGCGACGACACCAACACCGATGATCCCCGG